>DASRUH010000074.1:0-22839 GCA_035655535.1 Methylomirabilis sp. (SeqCode) | reverse complement strand
TCCTTCACGAAGGTGACGTTCCGGTGGCCGTGCTCCAACGCCCCCTCGGCGATCTGCCGTCCGCTGACCCCGGGGATGACCGCTTCGCCCGCGGCGTACACCTCCGTCACGATCACCACATCCGCCTGGTAGAACGCCGTGGAGAAGTCTCGCAGGAGGTATTTGGTGCGCGTGTAGCGGTGGGGCTGAAACACGACGACCACCCGCCGCCCGAAGCCCTCCTTGGCCGCATCGAGCGTGGCCCGGATCTCGGCCGGGTGGTGCCCGTAGTCATCCACCACGACAATTCCCCGCGCCTCCCCCTTGACCTGGAACCGGCGCTCGACGCCGGCGAACTCCTCCAGCGCCTCCCGGATCGCCGCCGGCTCGATGGTCAGATCGAGACCGACCCCGACGGCGGCCAACGCGTTGCTCACGTTGTGTATGCCGGGGACCCGCAGCCGGAACTTCCCCAGGACCTCCTGGCGCGCCACCACGACGAACTCCGATCCCATCCCCTGCAGCATGATCTCCCGCGCCGTGATGTCCGCCTGGGTCCGGAGCCCGTAGGTAATGAATCGCTTCTCCACGCGGGGGAGCAAAGCCTGGATGTTCTCCTGATCGAGACAGAGGATCGCGGATCCGTAAAAGGGGACCTTGTTGATGAACTGCAGGAAGGCCTCCTGGATGTGGGTGAGATCCCGGTAGTAGTCCAGATGCTCGGCATCGATGGTGGTCACCACCGCCAGCGTGGGCGACAGCTTCAAGAAGGACCCGTCGCTCTCATCCGCTTCCGCCACCAGGAAGTCTCCTTTGCCGAGCTTCGCGTTGCTCCCCAGACCCCGCAGCCGGCCCCCGATGACGATGGTGGGATCGAGCCCCCCGTGGGCAAGGACGGTCGCCAGCATCGAAGTGGTCGTGGTCTTCCCGTGCGTCCCCGCCACCGCCACCCCGTATTTCAGACGCATCAGCTCCGCCAGCATCTCCGCCCGGGGGATGACCGGGATCAGGTGCTGGCGGGCCGCCGCCACCTCGGGGTTATCGAGGGCGACCGCCGAGGAGCGAACCACCACATCGGCGCCCTGCACGTGCTCCGGGCGATGCCCGATGGAGACCCGAATTCCGAGTTGCTCGAGATGCCGCGTCACGTCCGACGCCTTGAGGTCGGATCCGGTGACGACGTACTCCATGTTGTGCAGGACCTCGGCGATGCCGCTCATCCCGGCGCCCCCGATCCCCACGAAATGGATATGCCGGTACCGCTTCACCATCACTGATCCTTCGGCGCCCGGCCCCACCGCTCTGCGGCGATACGCTTTGCCGAGGGGACGCCGCGGCCCGCGCCGGCCAGCTCCCCGATCCGATTCGCGAGGTGGGCGGCGGCCTCGGGCCGTCCCAGACCCCGCGCCGCCCGCCCCATCGTGCTGAGCACCGTCGGGTCCTCGAGCAGCTCGTACAGTTCGAGCGCAAGCCGATGACCCGTGAGGTCCCGGTCGAGCAGCACCCGGGCTCCGCCGACCGCCACCATCACCATTGCGTTCTCCCGCTGGTGGTCCCCCGCAGCGAAGGGATACGGGACGAGCAGGGCCGGCTTGCCCAACGCAGTGAGCTCCGCGATCGTCGTGGCCCCGGCCCGGCAAACCACCACGTCCGCCGCCCCGTAGGCCGAGGCGATGTCCTGGATAAAGGCGAAAACGCGTGCGTCTCCCTTCCAGGTCTGATACGCGTTCTCCACCTCAGCACAGTCCCGGTCGCCCGTCGCATGGACAATCTGCAGTCGACCCCGCATTCGATCGAGGTACGGCAGGGCATCCACCGCCGCCCGATTGATCCGGCGGGCCCCCTGGCTGCCCCCGAATATCAGGACGGTCTTCTTGTTGGGATCCAGCTGGAACGCTTCAAGCCCCTTCCGCCGCTCCCCCTCGAGCACCTCGCGCCGCACCGGGTTTCCCGTCACCACGACCTCCCGTCCGAACAGGGCTCCCGTCGCCTCGAAGCTGACCGCGACCATGTCGGCGACCCGCGCCAGCACCCGGTTCGTCAGGCCGGGCGACACATTCTGCTCGTGGATGAGGAGGGGGATGCGCCGGACCGCGCCGGCCAGACAGACCGGCCCGGCCGCATACCCGCCGAGCCCGACGACGACGCGCGGCTGGTGACGCCTGAGGAGCCGCAGGGCATGGACCAGTGCCTGGGGGAGGAGGGCAAGGGATCGGACCTGCGTCCCGACGCTCATTCCCCGGAGGCCCTCGACCCGGATGGTCTCCAGCGGGAATCCCTCGGCCGGAAAGGCCACCGCCTCCATTCCGCGGTCCGTGCCAACCATCAGCGGCTCGATGTCGCGGCTCCGGAGCTCCCGCGCCAGCGCCAGCGCCGGAAAGACATGGCCGCCCGTTCCACCCCCCGCCAGGACCACCCTCATGGCCGTCCCCCCCGCAGCCGAAAAAAGCTCGAATAGGTCGGGGGGCATCGCGAGATGCTCAGGAGGACACCGACCCCGAAGAGCGTCATCACGAGCGAGCTGCCTCCGAAGCTCAGCAGCGGGAGGGGGAGGCCGGCGGTCGGCAGGAGGCCGACGACCATCCCCACGTTCACCACCGCCTGGGTGACGATGAGGCACGTGATCCCGAGGGCCAGATAGCAGCCGAAAGGATCGCCGGCAGTGAGCGCGATCCGGATGCCCCGCCAGAGAAAGCAGACGAAGAGGGCGAGGATCGCGATCCCGCCTGCGAAGCCGAGTTCTTCTCCCACGATGGCGAAGATGAAGTCGGTATGCGGTTCGGGCAGATAGAAGAGCTTCTGCATGCCATCGCCGAGCCCGGTCCCCCACGACCCCCCGCGTCCCAGGGCCAACTCCGATTGGTGTGCCTGGTAGAGGAACCGGGGCGCCACCTGCGCGGGATCCAGCATCGCCAGGACGCGCGCCCGCACGTGGGGGACCTGCATCAGGAGCAGGCCCGCGAGGGGGAGCAGACCCAGGCCCATCAGGGAGAGGTGCGCCACCCGGGTCCCGGCCACGAAGAGGAGCGCGCCCGCCGTCGCGAAAACGACGAGGGCGGTGCCGTAATTGGGCTGCAGCGCCACCAGCCCGACGACGACTGTCACGAGGACCAGGGGAGGCACGAGTCCTTCCCGGAACTCCCGCAACTGCTCTCCCTTTCTTGCCAGGAGCCGGCTCAGGGCGAGGATGAGCGCGACCTTGGCGAACTCGGCCGGCTGGAAGGAGAGGCCGCCCAACCGGAGCCACCGTCGCGCGCCGTTCACCTTCGTCCCCACCCCCGGAATCAGGACGGCGATCAGGCACACAACCGAGAGGCAATAGAGGAGGGGGGCCCACCGGTGCAGCTCGCGATAGTCCCGGCCCAAGACCCAGATGAGGATCGTCAGGCCGGCGACCGCCCAGACGACCTGCCGCTTGAGGAAATACGAGGGATCGCCGAACCGCTCCTGGGCGCGGATGGCGCTGGCGCTATACACCATCAGGATCCCGCAGCCGACCAGGATCAGCGTGATGGTAAACAGGATCTTATCGTACTCCCCGCGCGTCCCCACGTGTCACCCGATCGCTGAGCTGTCGCACCGCCGCCTTGAAGACCCGTCCCCGCTCCTCGAAGTCGCGGAACATGTCGAAGCTGGCGCAGGCGGGAGACAGGAGCACCGTGTCCCGCGACGACGCCCTCGAGGCCGCCGCCTCGACCGCCTCTTCCATGCTGCGAGCCTCGGTGAGGGGACAGACCCCCTTCAGCGCCGCGCGGAGCTTCTCCCGCGCCTGGCCGATCAGCACCGCCGCCTTGACCCGCTCCTTGATCACAGGGACCAGGGGCTGAAAATCCGCCCCCTTGTCCAGCCCCCCGGCGATGAGGACCACGCGGCCGGCCGGAAAGCTCTCGAGGGACTTCGCCGTGGCCCCCACGTTCGTCCCCTTGGAGTCATTGAAATACCGGATGCCGGCGATCTCCGCCACGAACTCCAGGCGGTGTTCGAGCCCCGGAAACTGCCGCAGCACGTCCCGCATCGCCGGGACAGGGACTCCCACGATCCCGGCGGCGGCCGCCGCCGCCAGGGCGTTTTCGGTGTTGTGGGCGCCCTGAATCCTCACGGCGTTGCGGGGGCAAATTGACTCCTCGGCCTCGCCGTGACGGAGCCACAGCATGTCCGCCCTCAGAAAGGCACCCTCTCGGACCGGCTGATGCTGGCTGAAGAAGACCCTTCTGGCCGGGGAGATCATGGCCGCCTGACCCGTCAATGGATCGTCGGCGTTGAGCACGGCCACATCATCCGGCTGCTGATTCTCGAAGATGCGGGCCTTCGCCTGCAGGTATTCTGCGAAGTCCCGGTACCGGTCGAGGTGATCGGGCGTGACATTCAGGAGGACGGCCACGCGGGGCCGGAAGGCCTCCATGGTCTCCAGCTGAAAACTGGAGATCTCGGCGACGATCCAGTGCTCCGGGGAGAGGCCCGGCACCACGTCGCAGAGGGCGGTGCCGATATTGCCGGCGACCACCCCGCTCTTCCCCGCCCGTTCGACCATGAGACCGATCAGGGTGGTGGTGGTACTCTTCCCGTTGGTCCCGGTGATGCCGATGAAAGGGGCCTCCGTGGCCCGATAGGCAAGCTCGACCTCGCTCCAGATCCGGATTCCCCGCGCCCGGGCCTGCACGAGAAGGGCGAGGTTCGAATCGACGCCGGGGCTGACAACGATGAGGTCGGCCCCGAGCAACGTCGCGGGCTGATGCCCCCCGAGCTCGAGCGTCACCCCTCTCCGCCGCAGGTCCTCGAGGTCCGACGGGATCTCCTCGGCGGACCGGCGCTCGCTCGCCGTCACGCGCGCCCCCCGGCTCACGAGGAGCTTGCAGGCGGCCGTCCCACTTCGGGCCAGCCCCACCACGGTTACCTTCTTCCCGTGCACATCCAGCGTCCGCTCTGCCGACATGGTTCCTCTCTGTTCACGGTTCACGGTTCACGGAAAGGCTACTTTCCGCCTGCGTGATGCTTGGCCGATCCCGCTGTGAACCGTGAACTGTCAACCGTGAACCCCTCATCTGAGCTTCAGGGTGGTGAGCGAGATGAGTGCCAGGAGGAATGAGATAATCCAGAACCGAACGATGATCTTTGGCTCGGCGACGCCGTGGAGCTCGTAATGGTGGTGGATCGGAGCCATGCGGAATATCCGTCGCCCCGTCGCCTTGAACGAGAAGACCTGGAGGAGGACCGACACCGCCTCGATGACGAAGACCCCGCCGATGATCACGAGCAGCAGCTCGTGTTTGGTCAGGATCGCCAGCAAGGCGAGAGCCGTCCCGAGCGCCAGCGACCCGGTGTCCCCCATGAAGATCTGGGCCGGATAGGCATTGAACCAGAGAAAGCCCAGTGCGGCCCCCACCACGGCACCGCCGAAGATGGTCAGCTCGCTCGACTCCCGCACGTAGGTGACCTGCAGGTAGCGGGAGATCGCGCCGTGCCCGGCCATGTACGCCAGCACCGTGTATGCGGCCGACGCCATGATCACGGGCCCGGTCGCCAGCCCATCCAACCCGTCGGTGAGGTTCACGGCGTTGCTGCACCCGACAATGACGAGCATCACCAACAGCGCGTAGGCCCACTCGAGATCCGGAACCAGCCACTTGACGAAGGGGATGCTCAGGCGCGTGGTGAACTCATCCACAGGCGCGAGATAGAGATACACGCCGACGCTCAGCCCCAGCAGGATCTGCCAGGCAAATTTATGCCGGGGGGCGAGGCCCTTGCTGCTCCGCCGGGTGAGCTTGAGGTAATCATCACAGAACCCGATGCCCCCCATCAGCAGCGTCCCCACCAGGACGAGCCAGACGAATCGGTACGTGAGATTCGCCCACAACAGGGTCGCCCCGCCGATCGCCGCAAGAATCAGGAGCCCGCCCATCGTCGGCGTGCCGGCCTTGCCGACGTGGGTCCCGGGCCCGTCCTCCCTGATCTGCTGCTCGACGTGGAGCTCCCGAAGCCGCCGGATGATGTAGGGCCCCAGGACGAGGCTCAGGAGGAGCGAGGTCATGATCGCCCCCGCCGTGCGGAAGGTCACATAGCGGAAGACGTTGAAGACCGTATGGTAATCGACCAATGGATACAGGAGATGGTAGAGCATCACAATCCCTCGAGGGCTCTTTCGAGCCCCACGCCCCGCGAGGCCTTGAGCAAGATCCACGGAGCCGGGCGCAGGTGCGACTGGAGGATTGCCCGGGCCTCCGCATGATCGCGGCACGCGTGGATCCGGGTCGCGACCAGTCCCGTCCGGGCTGCCTCCTCGCCGATGGCCCGCGCCCGCTCCCCCACCGTGATCAACCGGCCCGGGCGGGCGCGCCCCACGGAGGCGCCGATCCTCCGGTGGGCCGCCTCCGACGCCGATCCCAGCTCCAGCATGTCGCCGAGGACCAGGATGGTCCGCTGCCCCTTCGCCATGCGCAGGAAGGTCTCCAGGGCCGCGGCCATCGAGGTCGGATTCGCGTTATAGGCATCGTTAACGATCACGGCGCCCGACGGGTGGAGGATCCGCTGCATGCGCATCGGCACTGCCGGCGCCTCAGCGAGACCCGCGGCGACCGCGTCGAGGTCCAGATCGAAGAGGGTCCCCACGGCGGCGGCGGCCAGGGCGTTCAAGACGTTCAGCCGCCCCGGGAGGCCCAGGCGGACCGACCGCCGCTTCCTGCCCGCACACAGCGTAAAACGCGTTGGGCCGTCCCGACTGACGCGCACCGCTTCCGCGCGGATGTCCGCCCGTCGGTTGACGCCGAAGGTGATCGCGCGGCCCCGGACCCTCGGGAGGAGGGCGCTCAGATACGGGTCATCCCTGTTGAGGACGGCCACGCGGTCTCCCGCGAGAAACGGGAGGAGTTCCGCCTTCGCCTCAGCCACCTCCTCCACCGTCCCGAGAAACTCGAGGTGCGCCTCGCCGATGTTCGTGATAACGCCCACCTGCGGCTCCGTCATCTCTGCGAGACGGCGAATCTCGCCCCGGGCGTTCATGCCCAGCTCGAGGACCGCGGCCTGGTGATCGGGCCGGAGCTGAAACAGGGTGAGGGGGACCCCGATCAGGTTGTTGAGGTTCCCCGAGGAGACGAGGACGCGGTAGCGCTGGCGCAGCACGCTCCCCGTCATCTCTTTCGTCGTGGTTTTCCCGTTACTCCCCGTAATCACCACGACCCTGGCCGGACACCGTCTCCGCCAGCACTGCGCGATCTGCCCGAGGGCCCCCTGTGTCTCTTCCACCTCGATCACCACAAAACCCGGAGGCAGGGCGATCCCGGGCGACGCCGAGACCACGCACCCGACGGCTCCCTTGGCCGCGGCCTGCGGTACGAAGGCATGGCCGTCGAAGGTCTTCCCCTTGAGCGCGAGGAAGAGAGCGCCCGTCTGCAGGGTCCGGGTGTCCGTGGAGACACTCGCGATCCCGCGGTCCGGATCACCGGCGACCAGCCTCCCCTTGGTCGCCGCCACAATCTCCCGCACGCTCAGCGCCACCATCCGTTCCTTTCGTGCATCGTTCAACGTTCAAGGTTCAACGTTTCGGAATCGGTCGACTACCCTTGAACTTTGCACGTTGCACCTTGAACCTCATTTGTCGTGGCCGAGCTCCCGCAACACCTCGCGGGCCACCTCTCGGTCGTCGAAAGGAATCCGCTGCTGCCCGATGATCTGTACCCGTTCATGCCCCTTCCCGGCGATCAGGACGAGATCGCCGGGTCGGGCGTCCTGCAGTGCGACCGTCATTGCTTCGCGCCGGTCCACGCGCACCACCGTCCGCTCCGCCCCTCCCGGCACCTTCCGGACGCCGGCCGCAATCTCCGCCAGGATGGCGTCGGGGGATTCGCTCCGGGGATTATCGGAGGTGAGGTAGACGCGGTCGGCCCCCCGGGCGCCCGCCTCTCCCATGAGGGGGCGTTTCGTCCGATCCCGATCCCCGCCGCACCCGAAGACGACGATGAGCCGACCGGGACAGAATTCCCGGAGCGCCCGCAGGACCGACTCGAGAGCATCGGGCGTATGGGCATAATCCACCACCACCTTGAAGGGCTGCCCGTACTCCACCGGCTCGAGGCGGCCGGGAATGCGGCGCATCGCGGCGAGCCCTTCAAGCGCGGGACCGACGGGAATCCCGAGCGCGCCGCCGATCCCGAGCGCGGCCAGGAGATTGTACAGGTTGTGGCGACCGAGGAGGGGCGAGGAGAGTTCACCGGTTCCCCAGGGCGTGCGGACGAAGGCCCGCACCCCGTGCGTGTCATAGGTGGCGGCGGCTGCGGTCACATCGGCCTCAGGGGTCAGCCCGTACGTGACGACCGGCCCCTCGATCATGTCCCGGAGCCGCTTGCCTGCCGGATCATCGAGATTGATGACGGCCGTCCCTCCCTTCTCCTTGAGGAGCGTGAAGAGGTGTGCCTTGGCATCGAAATAGGCCTCCATCGTGCGATGGAAATCGAGGTGATCCTGGGTCAAATTCGTAAAGACGGCGACGTCAAAGGCGCAGCCGGCCACCCGATGGAGCGCCAGGGCATGGGACGAGACCTCCATCGCGACGGCATGCGCGCCCCGCTCCCGCATCCACCGGAGCAAGGCCTGCAGGTCAGACGCCTCGGGGGTGGTCCGCTCCGCCTCCCGGCAGATTCCCCCGCACCGATACTCCACCGTTCCGATCAGTCCCGTCCGGTACCCGCCACTCTCGAGTACGGCTTCCGCCAGATAGGTCACCGTCGTCTTCCCGTTGGTCCCGGTCGCTCCGATGACGCGGAGTTCGCGCGCCGGATAGTCGTAGAAGCGGGCCGCCACGTGCGCCAGAGCGCGCCGGGTCTCCTCGACCTGGAGGATGGTACCCGGCACCGGGACGGCCCCTGCAGGCCGCAGCTCGCGCTCCACGAGAAAGGCACCCGCTCCACGGCGCGCGGCGTCGGGAATGAACGCATGGCCGTCCTGGTGGGCTCCCCGGATGCACACGAAGAGGCCCTGGGGGCCCACCCGCCGCGAATCGTACTCGATGGCGGCAATCTCCTGGCCCAGCTCCCCCTGGAGAAGACGGTAGGATAAGCCGTCAATGAGCTCTCGCAGACGCTTCATTGGTCATCCGAGCGACCCGCTCCACCCGTGGGGCCGCGGGGGGGATCTCGAGATAGTGCAGCGTCTCCCGCGCGATAGCCTGGAAAATGGGAGCGGCCACGCTCCCTCCCCAGGCAAAGCCTTGCGGCTCATCAATAAGGATGACGATCGCCACCCGCGGGTCCTCGGCCGGGACGAAGCCGACGAAGAAGGCCACCACTTTGTTCCGTGAATAGGTCCCCGTGTCCGGATCGAGCTTTTGCGCCGTCCCCGTCTTGCCGGCCACGCGGTAGCCGGTGAGCGCCGCCGCCTGTCCCGTCCCCCGCTCCACGACCTCGCCGAGCATTGCCGTGAGGGTCCGGGCCGTTGTGGACGAGACCACCCGTCGAATCACGAAGGGCCGGGTCTCCTCGATGCGCCCGTCCGGATGCCGGACCGCCCGGAGGACATAGGGGCGGACCAGGTACCCGCCATTGGCGACGACACTCATGGCGGCCGCGAGCTGGATGGGCGTGACCGCGACCTCGTGACCGATGGAGAGGGCTCCGAGGGACAGCCCCGACCAGTGCCGCGGGCGACGGACGACCCCGCGGCTTTCGCCGGGCAGATCCACGCCGGTCGGGCCTCCGAAGCCGAAGCCGGTGATGTAATTGTAGAAGCGGTCCTTCCCCACCTTCATCCCAACCTTCACCGCCCCCACGTTGCTCGAGAACGCCATGACGTCCCGGAACGTCATCCATCCGTGTCGCTCGTGGTCCCGGATCTTCACCCCCGCCACCTCGATGACGCCCTCTTCGCCGTAAAAGAGATCATCCGGACGGACGAGGCCTTCCTCCAACGCGGCGGCGGCCAGGACCAGCTTGAAGGCCGAGCCAGGCTCGTAGGGATCGGTCAGGGCGCGATTCCGGCGGAGGGCGGGAGGAGCGCTCGCGAACGCGTTGGGGTCAAAGTCGGGGGCGTTGGCCAGCGCTAAGATCTCCCCGGTCGCGGGATCCATCGCCACGACCGTTCCGGCCCTCGCTCCCCACCGGCGGACCGCCGCCTCGAGCTCCCGCTCCGCCACATGCTGGATCACCTCATCGATCGTCAGGAACAGGTCCGCGCCCGGGCGGGACTCCTCGGATTCGCGAAAGACGATGCGGCCCCTGGCGTCCACCAGGCTGCTGAAGGACCGTGGTCCGCCGGTCAAGAGATGATCGTAGGCGAGCTCGAGCCCTTCGAGTCCTCGCTCATCCACCCCGACGAATCCGACGAGGTGGGCCGCGAGGTGCTTCTTAGGATAATACCGTTTTCCTTCCGGAACAAGGCCGACGCCGGGCAGATTCAGCTTGGCGACGGCCTCCGCCCGTTCCGGATCCACCTGCCGGGCGATCCAGACGAAGGGCTGATCCGTCCGGAGCTTCGCCCGGATTTCGCGGCCAGGCAGACCGAGCGTCTGCGCCAGCCGGGCGGCGGTGCCGGCGTGGTCCTCGACCGATCCGGGATGGGCAAAAACCGACGCCGCCTCCCGGCTGATCACCAGCGCCCGTCCACTTCGATCGTAGATCGTCCCCCGCCGTGCGGTGAGCGGAGTCCGCCGTCCATACTGCCCCTCGGCTCGGCTCCCGAGCTCGTGATGCCGCATGATCTGGAGGGCGTACAGCCGCACGGTCACCCCGCCCCACAGCCCGGTGAGGATCAGGGCCAAGAGCGCAATCCGCAGCCGGGGCGGCGATCCATCTGGAAAGCTCATCGGCACTCCTCCATGGACTTACCCTCCCTCCGGGGGATCCGGAAGCAGGATGATCTGCTCGGGGGTCGGGTTCACCATCCCGAGCTTCCGTCGGGCGAGGTCCTCGACCCGCTTCAGGGAGCGGAGCTGGCCGATCTCGACCCCGAGCGCGTTCCGCTCCTGAACGAGAGTGCCCTGCGTCGCCCGCAGCCGCTCGATCTGGTAGCCGAGGCGCACCACCTGAATATGTTGCCAGACATAGAAGAGGAGACCGAGGAGCAGGGCTACCCCCCCGAGCAGCGTGACCTTGAGCTCCCCGGACACCCCCCGCTTCTTCCGCCGGCCCCCGACGCCAAGGGGGAGTTCTTGCTGGAGTGACGCCGAACGGACGTCAGCCCCCATGGCCGTTCCCCTCCCGCTCGGCGGCGCGGAGTTTGGCGCTCCGCGCCCGCGGGTTCCCCGCAATCTCTTCGACCGACGGCGTGATCGGACGCCGGGTCAGCACGCGGACAGCCGGAACCCCCTCGGGGGCCGCCAGCCGGCGGAAGAGCTGCTTGACCACGCGATCCTCGAGCGAGTGAAAGGCGATCACGCAGATCCGGCCGGCCGGCGCGAGGAGACGGATGGCCGCCTCGAGCGCGTCGTCGAGCCCATCGAGCTCCTCGTTCACGGCGATTCTCAATGCCTGAAAGGTCCGGGTCGCCGGGTGGATGCGCCGGGGCCAGTATCGCCGCGGAATCGCGCCGGACACGACGGCGGCTAAATCGCGCGTGGTCTCGAGCGATCCGTGCCGCCGCGCGGCCACGATTCTCCGGGCGATCCGCCGGGCCCACCGCTCCTCGCCGTATGTGCGAATGACCCACGCAAGCTCCTGCTCCGGTAGTCGGTGGAGGAGGTCGCGCGCCGTCCGAGCGCCGCCCTGCCGATCCATCCGCATATCGAGGGGACCCTCCGTGCTGAAGCTGAACCCGCGGGCAGGATCGCCGAGCTGCAGCGACGACACCCCGAGATCACAGATGATCCCGTCGCACTGCCCGAGACCCACGGCCGCGGCCAGCTGCGACAGCTCCCGGTAATCCCCCTGCATCAGGCGCACCCGCTCCCCGAACTGCTCCAGCGCCTCCCGGGCACTCGCGATCGCCTCGGGGTCTCGATCGATCCCCACCAGCCGGGCCGATGGGGCGCCCGCCTCGAGAATCGCCCGAGCATGCCCTCCCGCACCGACGGTGCAGTCGAGGTAGACCCCCCCGGGCCGTGGGTGCAGGAGGGCCAGCACCTCCTGCACGAGGACGGGCGTGTGGCCACCCGTCATCCCGCCATGGCGAGCCGCTTCCGCCGGCACGCTTGCCGGGCCCTCCCCTCTTCCGAGTAGTGCTCAAAGAAGGGGTACACCCCGGCGGACCGAAACGTCTCCTCCACGTCCGGCGGGAGCGCCAGGAGGCTCACATCGCCGTCAAAGCGCCGGAGGCGACACAGGGTGCTGGTCAGGATCTCGAGGCTCTTTTCGTTGACCGCTTCGAGCCGCCGGCAGTCGAGAATGACCTGCAGGTACCCTTCCCGCACCACCGTGATGATGGCATCCCGCAGCAGGAGCATGCGCAACAGGTCGATCGATCCATCCAGCCGCAGGATCGCGATTCGCTCATGCTTTCGCTTCTCGACTACCACGGTCCTCCCCTCCTCTATAGGGAACCCAAATCCATGTTATCCTGTGATAATCGAGCAATAGAACAATAGACCGCAATGGAGCATTTCGCCTCCACAATCACTCCATTGTTCCCCTTGACGAAGACGTCAAGGGCTCCATTGTTCTAAAGGAAACACACTTTGTGCGTTTCCTTTAGATCCCCAGCTGCGCCAACTTGCTGGCGACGTCGTCGAACGTCACCGGCGAGGTGGACAGGAACTGCTCCCACCGTTCCCGATCCCAGATCTCGATCCGGTTGAGCGCCCCCACGATCACGACGTCGCGCCTGAGCCCCGCCTTCTCCCGATGCTGCGGGGGGATCAGGATCCGCCCCTGTCCATCGACCGGCGTTTCACCCGCCCCGGAGTAAAAGAGCCGCAGGAACGCGCGGACGTCCTTTTCGAAGTTGCTCTGGTTCTGGATCTTTTCCTCGAGGCGCGCCCACACATCCAGGGGATAGGCGGTCACGCACGTGTCAAAGTCCGTCAGGACAAGGATGCGCTGTTTCCGCTGCTTCAGCGCCTGACGGAAGCGCGATGGAATGCTGAGTCGGCCTTTCTCATCGATGGTGTGCGGGAACCGGCCGATGAATCTCATGGCGATCCCATTACATGCACGGAATGTACCATTTCATCCCACTCCACCCCACTTAGTGGGAGAAAATATCGGCTCGATACCCGTTTGTCAAGAAAAATCAACATCTTTCAGTGATTTTCTCGGTAGCGTGCGGCTAGCCCCGCTTCTTGTGCTCGGGGCGAGTACGGAGGGGGAGATATGGGGCTTCTCGGGGAGAAGTGCCCGAAGGAGGGGGCGGCCTCCGCCCGCGACGTCGTCGCCTCTCAGTGCGTCGCAGCGATCCGGTTCTGCTCGTCGACCAGGACGACCCGGGGCTTGTGGGCCGCCGCCGTGGCCTCCTCCATCAGGGCATAGGCCGCGATGATCACCCGGTCGCCCGGATGCGCCAGGCGCGCGGCCGCTCCGTTGACGCTGATCGCGCCCGATCCGGCCACACCGGGAAGGACGTAGGTCTCGAACCGCGCCCCACTGTTGACGTTGTACACCTGCACTTGCTGGTACGGAAGGATGTCGGCGGCGGCCAGGAGGTCCTCATCAATGGTGATGGAACCCTCGTAGTGCAGATGCACTTCTCGGACGACCGCCCGATGAATCTTGGACCGCAGCATGATCCGGTGCACCGTCGTCACCTCCTCCGAGTCAGTGTAGGTTGATCAGCAGATTATCGATGAGCCGCGCCCGGGAAAACCGCACGGCGAGCAGCGCGACCGCCGGACCCTTGACCCTGTCGAGGGGCTCGAGGGAGTCGGGATCGCACAGGGCGACATAGTCGATGGCAGCCGAGGTCTCCGCGCGGATCCTCCGCGTGATCTCCGCAACCACCACGGAGACATCCTGCGCGCCGCCCTTGACCCGCTCGGCGGCGTCGCAGAGGGCGCGGTACAGCACCGGGGCCTGTCGTCGCTCCTCGGGCGTCAGGTGCACGTTGCGGGAACTCAGGGCGAGCCCGTCCGCTTCCCGGACGGTCGGGAGCACGACCACCGCGATATCCATGTCGAGATCGCGGACCATCCGCTCGACCACCCGCGCCTGTTGAAAATCCTTCTGGCCGAAGTACGCGCGGTGCGGCGTCACGACGTGGAAGAGTTTGGCGACGATCGTCGTGACGCCCCGAAAATGGCCGGGGCGGTACGCCCCCTCCCACCGGCGCGTCAGCCCCTCGACCTCGACAACCGTGCCGTCGCCGGGCGGGTACATCGTCAAACGCTCCGGGAGGAAGACGACATCGACGCCTTCGGCGGCCGCGGCGGCGAGATCCCCGTCGAGGTCCACCGGATACGTGGCGAGATCCTCCGGCCGGTCGAACTGGGTCGGGTTGACAAAGATGCTGACGGCAACGGTTTCGTTCTCGCCGCGCGCGGCGCGAAAGAGGGAGCGATGGCCCTCGTGCAGGTAGCCCATGGTGGGGACGAAACCGACCTGCCTCCCCTGCTGGCGCAGGGCCGTCATTCGCCGCTGCGTTTCCGGGATGTCGCGGAGGACTTCCATTCGCACTTCACCCCCGCCCCAGGGTCTTGACCTGCGGTCGCCGTCGGCTGAGCTGCTGCTCCCAGCGCCGGTTCTCTGCCTCCTCGAGCCGAAACGCGTGTTCGGGGCCCGGAAATGCACCGGCCTTCACCTCCTGGCGGTACTGCGCGAAGGCGGCCGCAATGGTCCCCTTGAGATCGGCGTAGCGCTTGACGAACTTGGGCGTAAAGTCATCGAAGAGGCCCAGGAGGTCGTTCGTGACCAGGACCTGGCCGTCACACGGGGACCCTGCACCGATCCCGATGGTGGGAACCCGGAGCTCCCGGGTGACCACCTCCGCCACCTGCCAGGGAATCCCCTCGAGGACCAACGCAAAAATGCCGGCCTCCTCGAGCAGCAGTGCATCCTCGAGCACGCGCTCCGCGGCGGCGGCGGTCCGGGCCTGAACCTTGAAGCCGCCGAACTGGTGGACCATCTGCGGGGTCAGGCCCAGGTGGCCCATCACCGGGATACCGCTCGTCACCAGCCGCCGCGTCAGCTCCCCGACCTCGCCTCCCCCCTCCAGCTTGACCGCCTGCGCGCCGGCCTCCTTGAGAAATCGGGCGGCGTTTCGTACCCCCTCATCCAGCCCCGCCTGATACGAGCCGAACGGCATGTCGGCGACCAGCAGGGCGCGCCGCACCCCCCGGCTCACCGCCCGACAGTGATGGAGCATCTCCTCCATCGTGACCGGCAGGGTGGTTTCATAGCCCAGCCCCACCATGGCGAGCGAGTCGCCCACCAGGATCACTTCGATCCCCGCCTCATCAAGGAGGCGGGCGATGGGGTAGTCGTAGGCGGTGAGCATCGTGATCTTCTCACCCCGCCCCTTCATCTCCCGCAAGGTGACCGTCGTTATCCGCGTCGTCGTCGCCACGATCGATCCCTCCTTCGAAAAAAAAGACCTCCCGGCCGTCCCGGGAGGTCATCGGTTCATGATGCCGCTCTGGCGCCTTGAGCGATCGGCCACTCCCGACGCGCGTCGTTCAGGGTGGCCTTGTGACTGGCGTGAGCGGTCTATCCCTACCCGTCTCGGTCCGATTAGGATCCAAGCGGGACGTAGTATTGCGTCCCCCGCTTCACCGACTGGATCTGTTGGATGAGGTCGTCGAGGTCCCCCTTTCGCTTGACGAAGTCGATCTCCGTGGTGTTGACCACCAGCAGGGGCGTCTCGGTGTAGTGGAAGAAGAAGTGGTTATACGCCTGCACGACATCCTCGAGGTACGCCCGGGGGATGTCCCGTTCGTACGCCCGGCCCCTGATGGCGATCCTCTTATACAACGCCTCCACGTCCGCTTGCAAGTAAATAACGAAGTCGGGCTTGGGAACCCGGGGCTCCAGCATGGCGTGGATCTTTTCGTACAGGGCCAGCTCGTGGTCATCCAGGGTGAGATACGCGAAGATCCGGTCCCGCGGAAAGTGATAATCACAGACCAGCCGCTGCCGGAAGAGATCGAACTGCAGCAGTCCCTGCTGCTGGCGGTACCGCGTCAGGAGGAAGTAGAGCTGGGCCTGAAAGGCGTGCCGGCGTATATCCTGGTAAAAATCCTTCAAGAAGGGATTGTCTTCGGCCGCCTCGAGGATCGCCCGCGCCTGCAGCCGCTGCGCGAGGAGCTCGGCAAGGGAAGTCTTCCCGACCCCGATCGGCCCTTCGACGGCGATATAGCGCGCCTCAAGCTCCGCGGTCATCGCCCGCTCCTCCCCGCCGCGGGAGCCAGAAACCAGTCCCGGGCCACCAGCCGGACCTCCGGCACCGGAGGGAGCCGGGTGAGGAGGTCACCGACGCGAAGGCCGAGCCCGGGATGCACGAGAGCAGGGTCGAGCTCGGCGAGAGGCACAAGGACAAAACGCCGGAGATGCATGCGGGGATGGGGAATCTCAAGATGGGGCTCGCTGATGACTTGAGCGCCGTACAGCAGGAGATCGAGATCCACCGCCCGTGCCTCGCCGACCGGCCGCAGCCGGGGCCGGCCACAGGCCTCCTCCACCCGCAGGAGGCGCTCCAGTAGCCCCGCGGGGCTGAGTGACGTCTCGGCCGCCGCCACGCTATTGAAAAACCAGCCCCCCGCCGCCTCGACCGGTTCCGTCTCATAGAGAGAGGCAACGCGGAGCAGGCGGACCCCGGAACCGGCACCCAGCAAGGCCAGGGCGTGCTCGAGATGGCCCCGCCGATCCCCCAGATTGGCACCGAGACCGACAAAGGTTCGGATCACGGCAGCCGCCTCCGCACGACCTCCACCCCCACTGCCTCCACGGGTTCCGGGATCGGCGGGGCGCATTTGACCACCCGGACCCGGACCTCGTGGATATTGTAGCGCTCGAGGAGGTCGGCCGCCATGGCCTCGGCCAGGGCCTCGAGGAGGCGGAAGCGTCGTGTCTGACCGATGTCGGTGACCCGCTTCACCACGTCTGCATAGTCCACCGTCAGCGCGAGGGCGTCCGCGGTTCCGGCCGGGCGGAGATCCAGGCTGAGCTCGACATCCACCCTGAACCGCTGCCCCAGGATCTGCTCCTCCTCCTGGGCACCGTGGTGGCCGTAGAACTCAATTCCGATGATAAAGATATTGTCCGACATCCGAAGGTCCCGTTCACAGTTCACGGTTCCCGGTTCACAGCAACGGCCAGGCCCTCAATCCGTGAACGGCGAACCGTGAACTTGTGTGTCAAAGGCGCAGCCGGCCGATGCGCTCCACCGCCTCCCGGATGCGCTCCACCGGGACGGTGAGAGCCGCCCGGATGAATCCCTCGCCGTGCGGACCGAACCCGACGCCGGGCGTCATCACGATCCCTGCCTCGCTCAACAGCCGCTTGGCCAGTTCGGTGGAGGCGGTGCCGGAGGGAACCGGGATCCAGACGTAGAATGTGGCACGCGGCCTGGGGACGTGCCACCCGAGACGGTTGAGCCCCTCGACGAGGACATCCCGTCGCTCCTGGTAGACTTTGCAGTGGGCCGCCACGCAGTCCTGGGGCCCCTTGAGCGCCTCGATCCCGGCCAGCTGAATCGCCTGGAAGACTCCGGAGTCGACGTTGGTCTTGATCCGTCCCAGCCCGGCCAGGATCTCCGCACTCCCCACGGCGAACCCGATCCGCCAGCCGGTCATATTGTAGGTCTTCGACAGCGAGTGATACTCGATTGCCACTTCCTTCGCCCCCTCGATGCCCAGCACGGACGCGGGCCGGAATCCGTCAAAGGCCATTTCCGAATACGCCGCGTCGTGGCAGAGGATGAGCTGGTGTTTCCGGGCGAAGGCGACAGCCTGGGCCAGGAACGCCTCCGGGGCCACGGCGGCGGTCGGGTTGTTGGGGTAATTCAGAAAGAGCATCTTGGTCTTTCGGAGCACGTCGAGCGGGATACTCTCGAGGTCCGGCAGGAAGCCATTCGAGGGGTAGAGGGGGAGGGCGACCGGGGTCCCCCCGGCGAACACCGTGGCCGCCTGATAGACCGGATAGCCGGGATCCGGGATCAGCACCGTATCGCCGGGATCGATGAAGGCCAAGGGGAGATGCGCGATTCCTTCTTTGCTGCCGATCAACGTCAGGACCTCTGTCGCGGGATCCAGGACGACACCGAAGCGGTCCCCGTACCAGTCCGCCGCCGCCTCGCGGAACAGGAGCATGCCCTCGTAGGAAGGGTAGCGGTGATGGCGGGGGTCCTGAGCCGCCTCGGCCATGCGCTTGACGATGTGGGGCGGGGTGGGGAGATCCGGGTCCCCGACGCCCAGATCAATGACGTCCGCGCCGCGTTTCACCGCCTCCTGCTTGAGGCGATCGATCTCCGCGAAGAGATAGGGGGGGAGCTGTTTCAACCTGCCGGCGAACGGAAAACGTCTGGACACAGGGCCGTCCCCCTCTCACGGCTGGCGCATGACCGTATTCCGGAGCCGCCCGATTCCTCCGATCTCAATCTCGATGGTGTCCCCCGACTTCATCGGGCCCACGCCCGACGGGGTCCCCGTGGAGATGATGTCTCCCGGAAAGAGCGGCATCACTCCGGTGATAAAGCTCACGATCGTCGGTACGTCGAAGATGCAATGGGCCGTATTGGAGTTCTGCCTGATCTCCCCGTTCAGGTACGCGCGGATCGGCGCGTTCTGCGGATCCAGGGCGGTCTCGATCCACGGTCCCACGGGGGCGAAGGTGTCGAAGGATTTGGCCCGGGTCCACTGGCCGTCCTTGCGCTGCAGGTCCCGTGCAGTCACATCGTTGAAGCAGGTGTACCCCAGGATGACCCGGGCCGCTTTCTTCGAGGGGACGTCCTTCGCATACCGCCCGATAACGATGGCGAGCTCGGCCTCATAATCCACGCGGTTCGAGACCTTGGGATAGAGGATCTTTCCGCCGTGGGGGAGGACCGCCGTGCCAGGCTTGATGCATATCACCGGCTCATCTCGGGGTTCGAATCCGAGCTCGGCCACATGATCCCGGTAGTTGAGCCCCACGCCCACGATCTTCGTAGGCTCGGTCGGGGGGAGGAACCGGATGCGCTTGAGGGGATGCTTCTTGCGGGTGCCCCGGAACCGGCCGAAAACATCGCCGGCGATCTCCCGAACGATGTCATCCTCGACGACGCCGTATCTGGCCTCGCCACCAGCCTGGAACCGGACGATCCGCATACGCCCCTCGTCTCCTCGGGTGAGCTGTTAGCAATCAGCCGTCGGCACGGATCCGGAAAGCTGACAGCGGACTGCGGACCGCTGACAGCGCTCACTTGAGGCCGAGGACGTCCGCCATGTCGTAGAGGCCCTTCGGGGCCCGTACCACGAACCGCGCCGCGCGCAGTGCCCCGCGCGCAAAATTATCCCGGCTATGCGCCCGGTGAGTGATTTCAATTCGCTCCCCCATCCCTCCGAAGAGAACCGTATGCTCTCCCACGATATCCCCGGCCCGGACCGTATGGACGCCGATCTGCGTCTTCGGCCGCTCCCCGACGAGTCCTTTGCGCCCGTACACACCGACCTGCTCCAGGTCCCACCCCAGCGCCTCGGCCACCACCTGGGCCATCCTCAGCGCGGTCCCGGAGGGGGCGTCCTTCTTGAAGTGGTGGTGCGCCTCGACGATCTCGACATCATACTCGTCCCCCAGGGAGCGGGCCACCTCCCGCAAGACCTTGAAGAGGACGTTGACGCCCACACTCATGTTGGGCGAAATGACGCACGCCATCCGGGCGGCGAGACGTCGGGCCTCCTCGAGGTGCTCCTTCGTCAGGCCGGTGGTCCCCACCACGATGGCCACGCCCGCGGCACTCGCCGCCCGCAGATGGGCGATGGACCCCTCGGGCGCCGTGAAGTCAACGACAACATCGGCACCGGAGATCACCCGAGCGAGGTCGTCGGTCACCTTGACCCCCAACGACCCGATGCCGGCGACTTCCCCGGCATCCTGGCCGATGGCGAGGTGGCCGGAGCGTTCCGTCGCGCCGACGATCTGCACGTCGCGCGCCTCTTTCGCCAGGGCCAGGATGCGCCCGCCCATTCTTCCCGCGGCCCCCGTCACCACGGCACGAATCATGGGTCTCCCGCTCTGTGAAACAGCAGTCAGCTATCAGCAAACAGCAGGCAATCCGTGCAACCGGAGAACGGCCCCAATGCCCTCGGAGCGCCTCATCAAAGGAGACCGTACGCCTTGAGCGCTTTTTCCAGCATGTCCCGATTGGACGGCGACATCGTGCAGAGGGGCAGCCTGAGCTCGCCGTTCAGGCGCCCGAGGATCTGCATGGCGGTTTTCACCGGAATCGGATTCGTCTCGTAGAACATCGCCTTGCAGAGGGGGAAGAGCCGCAGGTGAATCTCCTTCGCCCGCTTCCAGTCCCCGTTCAACGAGGCCCGAGTTATCTCCGCCACCTCTTTCGGGCAGATGTTCGCGATGACCGAGATCACCCCTCTGCCGCCGACCGCCATGAGGGGGAGCGTCAGCGTATCGTCGCCCGAGAGGACGGTGATCCGATCGCCGCAGAGGCTGATCACCTCGGTCATCTGCTCGAGTGATCCGCTGGCCTCTTTGATGCCCACGATGTTCGGCACCTGCGCCAGCTTCGCCACGGTCTCCGGGAGCATGTTGACCCCGGTGCGTCCAGGGATATTGTACATGATGATGGGGATGTCCACCGCCGCCGCCACCGCCTGGTAATGTGCAATCAAGCCGGGTTGCGTCGGCTTGTTGTAGTAGGGGCACACCATGAGCACGCCATCCGCCCCCGCCTTCTTGGCGTGCTGGGTGAGGTCAATGGCCTCGGCGGTCGCATTGGATCCCGTGCCCGCGATCACCGGCAGCCGGCCCGCCGCCGCCTGGATCGTGACCTCCACCACGCGCTTGTGTTCCGCATGGTTGAGGGTCGGGGACTCGCCGGTGGTCCCGCACGGGACGATGGCGTCCGTCCCGTGCTTGACGTGAAACTCGACCAGCTCGCGGATCTTCGCCTCATCGACCTTGCCGTCTCGAAAGGGGGTCACCATCGCGACCATGGATCCTTCAAAACTCTTCTTCATCGCCCTCCCCTCCGCAAAATACAGTTCACAGTTGACGGTTCACGGTTCACAGCAACTTCACGGTCCGCACTGCCCAGTCCTCAACTCTCTCACCTGCCGGCCCAAAGCATGCCTCCACGAAGATCTTCACCCTTCGTGCCCCGCGGGTTGCGTCCGTCCGACGTAAGCCCACGTCCGCCTTCGAGCATTCAAGTCCCCTCTGTGAACCGTGAACTGTGAACCGTGAACGCCTTATAGGTCCGGAATCTCCTCGCCCCGAATGAGATCCTCGTACCGCTCCCGGGCCCGGATGACAGAGTGACGGGTGCCCCTCACCAGGACCTCAGCCGCCCGGGGCCGGGCATTATAGTTCGAGGCCATCGTGAATCCGTAGGCCCCCGCGCTCATGACGGCCAACAGCTCGCCCGGCTCGACCAGAGCGAGCTCCCGATCCTTCGCGAGAAAGTCGCCCGATTCGCAGATCGGCCCCACCACATCCACGGTGACCCGCGGCCGCTCGTCGTGCCGCCGGACGGGCTGGATGCCATGGTAGGACCCGTACAGGCTCGGCCGGATGAGATCATTCATCCCGGCATCCACGATGACGAAATGCTTCATCGGGGTTCGTTTCGTGTAGAGGACCCTGGTCACCAGGATCCCGGCATTGCCCACGATGACCCGCCCCGGCTCCAGGACGATGATGCAGTCCAGCGTCTTCAGGATGGGGACCACCGCCCGGGCCATCTCGCTCGGATGCGGCGGGGTCTCCTCGTTATACGGAATCCCGAGCCCTCCACCCACGTCAAGGTATTGGATCTGAATCCCGCGCGTCCGCAGCTCCCGGATCAACTCGGCCACCCGGGAGAGGCTGTCCACGAAGGGGCTGACCTCCGTGATCTGCGACCCGATGTGCGTATGGATCCCGACGACGGCGATGTGGGGCAGGGTCTGGGCGAGCTGGTATTCTTCCAGGGCGATCGAGATGTCGATCCCGAACTTGCTCTTCCGGAGGCCGGTGGCAATGTAGGGATGCGTCTTGGGGTCGACGTCGGGGTTCACGCGCAGCGCTACGCGGGCTACCGTCCCCATCTCACCGGCCACCTGATCCAGAAGACGCAGCTCCTGGGAGGACTCGACGTTGAACAACAGGATGTCCGCCTTCAGGGCCTCCTGCATCTCCTCTCGCGCTTTCCCCACCCCGGCGAAGACGATGCGATCCGGGGGGACGCCGGCGGCAAGCGCACGGAACAGCTCTCCGCCCGACACCACG
The DNA here is from genome assembly GCA_035655535.1 of Methylomirabilis sp. (SeqCode). Taxonomy (GTDB): domain Bacteria; phylum Methylomirabilota; class Methylomirabilia; order Methylomirabilales; family CSP1-5; genus CSP1-5. The sequence goes on along the minus strand of DASRUH010000074.1, from coordinate 586 downwards.
TCGGCCCCTCCGCCCATGGCGGCAAAGAGCCTCAGGATGGCGAGACTGGCGTTGGCCTTGACGGCAAAACAGATGAGGTGGGGAACATCCTGGAAGGCCTCATCGAAGACTCGGAAGTGGCGGGTCAGCGTCGCGTGGCTGTACAGGTAAAACGGGGTCCCGACCTCCTCCGCGAGGGCCGAGATGGGGACCTCTTCGCAGTAGAGGTCCTCCCCCCGGTAGTGGAAATGATGCATTGGCGAATGTCTCCTGCGCGGCAGGACCCTATCGCCCCCAGGGAAGGAGACCGACCTTCAGACACTCGTGTTGCTTCTCGTTAGGTAGCACACCCCCTGCGGCCTGTCAAAGGGAAAGTAGGCCGATGCCGCGGCCTGCGCCCGTCACGATCGCCCCCTTGACTGGCGCTCCATCCTCCTTTAGCATCTGGCTATCTCCGCCGCCGGTAGCATCCAGGGGGGCCCGTACGGCAGCCGGGTCCAGGCGGCCCGGTGGTTCAATGATAGGCATGTCCACAGGGACATGCTGAGGAGGCCGAGGCCATGATCATCCGCGAGGATATCGCCCAAACCTTTCCGGAGCTCTTCGG
>DASRUH010000073.1:0-6996 GCA_035655535.1 Methylomirabilis sp. (SeqCode) | reverse complement strand
AAGGATATCCCGGGGACGGCGGAACAATCCACGGACGGCACAAGCATAATGGCCAACGGGTCCTGTCGGCGGCTTGCCCGTCCGTCCTCGGAGAACTCACGCATCAATAAATCATAAGATGGGAGACCGGCTGGTGGTGGCGAATTTCTCCTCCGGGCGGGCGGGCACTGGCCGCCGCCACCCATTGGCCTCTCGAGCGGGGGCCGGTCATGGCACCAGCACCTGCAGGCCCCGAGCGACATTGCCGGGAGTCCGAAAGCCTTCGGACCGACCAGGGTCGCCGCGGGAGGCCCGGAGCGAGGGGCCGAAGGTGCTGCTCTGTTTTCTCGGATGCACGCAACCCCGTTTCCGCCATCCTCAGGACATCCTTGCCGCGCCGGGGTGCCGCGTCTTGACAGGTCCGGGCTTCTATGTTACTTGGGAAATCGGCGCGCGACTGACTCGGTCGGAAGCATAAGGGGGAGAAGAAATGGTGGATTCTGCCCGTCTGGAGCAGGCAGAGTTCTTCTTCCAGGAGGGTTATCGCCATCAGATGAGCGGGGATCTGGACGCCGCGATCGAGAGCTACCTCCGCTCCATCGAATTCTATCCCACCGCGGAGGCCCACACCTTTCTCGGATGGGCGTACAGCTTCCAGGGAAAGATCGACGAGGCCATCCAGGAGTGCGAGGTCGCCATTCAGATCGACCCGGAATTCGGCAACCCGTACAATGACATCGGGGTCTACCTGATGGAAAAGGGGGAAGACGAGGCGGCGGTCCCCTGGCTGCTGAAGGCCATGGTGGCCAAGCGGTACGAGCCCCGACACTATCCCCACATCAACCTGGCTCGCGTGCACGCGAAGAAGGGGAAGATTCACGAGGCCATGGCCGAGCTCCGCAGGGCCCTCACGTTCGATGCCGACCACCTGGGCGCCCGCCGCGAGCTGCACCGCCTGGTCGGGATGCTGAACTGACCGCGCATCCTCGGGACCTGGACGAATCCGTGTCGAGTCCCGGGGACTTTTTTTCTCTCGCGAGGAGCACTGGTGGGTGCGCCGCGTGAAGGGGGAGCGGGAACTCGAGGCCCCGCGGATCTCGTCGTCCGGGGCGGGACGCTCGTGAATGTTTATACCGGGGAGCTCCTCGACGGGTGGGGGGTGGCGGTCCGCGGGGACCGCATCCTCGCCGTGGGGCCCGACCTGAGCCATGCGCTCGGCCCCGAGACCGCCATCGTCGAGGCGGCGGGTCAGTATCTCACCCCCGGCCTGATCGACGGTCACACCCATCTGGACAGCATCCAGAGCCTGCATGAATACCTGCGCGTGGCCGTGCCGCAGGGACTCACCACCGTCATCACCGAGCTCGTGCACGCGGCGAACGTCGGAGGAGCCGCGGCGTTCCGGGCCTTCCTCTCCGGCCTCGAGGAGTTGCCGATCCCGGTCTATACCACGGCCCCCTGCATCTCCTTGCTCTGCTCGGACCGGGGAGACGGGGAGCCGGTCATCACGGGTGAGGAGATCGCGGAGCTGCTGGAGCACCCGCTGGTACTGGGACTCGGCGAGGTCTACTGGCACCTGGCTCTGGAGCAGCGCGCGGACCTGACGGAATTGATCGCGAAGGCCCGCACGCTCCGGAAGCAGGTGGAAGGGCATGCGGCGGGGGCGCGGGGGTGGAAGCTCCAGCAGTACGTCGGCCTCGGGATCGGATCGTGCCACGAGCCGATCACCAGGGAAGAGATCACCGACCGGCTCCGCCTGGGCCTCCATGCCATGGTGCGCGAGGGTTCGGTCCGGCAGGATCTGGGGGCCTTGAGCGAGGTGATCCCCTCCGGAGTTGATCTCCACCGCCTCATCCTCGTCACCGATACGGTCTGGCCCGACGACCTGTTGAGGCGTGGCAACATGGATCATGCGGTTCGGCGGGCGATCGCCCTGGGTCTCGATCCGGTGGCCGCGGTGCGCGCGGCCACCCTCACCTGCGCCGAGCATTTCGGCATCGATCATCTCGTGGGAGGCCTCGGCCCCGGCAGGTACGCCAACCTCCTGGTGGTTCCGGACCTGACGCGGATGGAGCCTGACGTCGTGATCAGCCGGGGGAGAGTGGTCGCGCGGGCGGGACGGTGCCTGGTGGAGATCAAGGGGAATTCGCGGTTCCGAGAGGCCCTGCCGACACCGACCCTGCCGCATCCCCTTGCGGTGGAGGACCTCGCGGTTGCGGCGGACCGCTTGGGGGGATGGGTCAAGGTGCGCGTGGTCGATATCGCCGGCCCCATCGTGACCAGGGAGCTCGCCCTCTCCCTGCCGGTCGAGCGGGGAACGGTGATTGCCGAGCCGCGGTCGGACGTCCTGAAGGCCGTCGTGGTCGACCGGCGCGGATCCGGGCGGCGGACCGTCGGGTTCGTCAAAGGCTTCGGCCTGCGGCGGGGGGCGGTGGCCTCGAGCCTCTCCTACGATGTGAGCAACCTGGTCGCGGTGGGGGTCGAGGATGCGGAGATCGCCTTCGCGCTCAACCGGCTGGTCGAGATCGGCGGCGGCTTCGTCATCGCGGCGTCGGGTAGCGTGGTGGAGGAGCTTCCGCTTCCGGTCGGCGGGATCGTAAGTGAAGAGCCGATCCCGATCCTGGCGGAGAGGATGGCCCGCCTGAAGCAAGTGCTGAAGGAATTCGGCGCGGCGCCCGCGGACCCGCTCCTGACCCTGCAGGCGCTCACCTTCACCGCGATCCCGGCCTTGAGGCTGCGGGAGCGAGGGCTCCTGCAGGTCAAGACGCGACAGCTCGTCCCGCTGCTCGTCGAGAGTGCGGGAACCGCCGGTGGGAGGATCACCTGAGAAAGCGGGTCGAAGGACAACGGAGGGACTTGCCATGATCCTGAAGAAAGACTGCGCGATCACCTGGTACGGGCACAGCACGTTCAAGATCGTGAGCCCTAAGGGTAGGCACATTTTGATCGATCCGTGGATCATGGGCAACCCCGCCTGCCCGGAGCACCTGAAGAAAGTCGACCGGGTCGATCTCATGCTGATCTGCCATGGACATTTCGACCACATGGCCGACGCCGTGGCGTTGGCCAAGACCCATGCACCCAAGGTGGTCGCCATTTATGAAATTGCCACCTGGCTCGAGGGGAAGGGAGTCAAGGGCGCCCTGGCCATGAATATGGGGGGAACCCAGGAGATTGACGGGATCCGGGTGACCATGGTCCAGGCCTTTCACAGTTCCGGCATCCTGGAAGGCGATGGACGGATCGTTTATGGCGGCGAGCCGGCGGGATACGTGGTCCGATTGGAGAACGGTTTCACCTTTTATCATTCGGGGGACACCAATGTCTTCGGGGATATGAAGATCATCGCAGACCTCTACAAGCCGGCACTCTGCTTCCTGCCCATCGGGGATCGCTTCACGATGTCCCCGAAGGAGGCGGCCTACGCGTGCAAGCTGCTCAAGCCCAAGTGGGTGATCCCCATGCACTTCGGCACCTTCCCCCTCCTTACCGGGACGCCGGCACAACTCAAGGCGCTGACGAAAGGGATCAAGGGGCTCAAGATCATCGAGATGAAGCCGGGAGACACAATTAAATAAGGAGCGGTCAGCAGTCAGTCAGAAGGCTAGGATGCTAGGACGCGTGGAGGGGGGAACACTCGAACGTCAAGAAGCCAGCACCTGCAGGCCGCGAGCGACATTGCCGGGAGTCCGAAGGCCTTCGGACCGAACAGGGTCGCCGCGGGAGGCCCGGAGCGAGGGGACGAAGGTGCTGGTGCAACTGAATCATCAGCGGTGAACCGTGAACTATGAACTCTGAACCGCGACAGCTTATCGAGGTAGGGCATAGCCCGGATGCGGACGACGCGTTCATGTTCTATGCCTTGACGGCGGGCAAGGTCGAGACCGGGGATCTCGAGTTCCGGCACGTCCTGCGCGACATCGAGACCCTGAACCGGTGGGCGATCGAAGGAAGGCTGCCGGTGACGGCACTGTCGCTCCACGCGTACGCGTATGCGGCCGAGAAGTACGCGCTGCTCCCGCACGGGGCCAGCATGGGGCGACGGTACGGGCCGATCCTGGTGTCCCGAAAACCGCTGAGCCCGGATGCGCTCCGACGTGAGACTATCGCGATCCCGGGGACGCTGACCACCGCCTTCCTCGCCCTGCGGGTGTGCCTGGGCGAGTGTCGGACCGCCGTCCTCCCCTTCGACCAGATCCTCGGTGCCGTGGCGGAGGGGCGATACGGCGCCGGCCTCCTCATCCACGAGGGGCAGCTCACGTATGCGAATCACGGACTGGTCAACAGTCTCGACCTCGGCGCCTGGTGGTATGATCGGACGGGACTGCCGCTGCCCCTCGGGGTGAACGCGGTGCGGAGGGATCTCGGCCCGCACCGGATGCGGGAGATTGCGGAGTACGTACGCGCCAGCATCGAATACGCCCTTGAGCATCGGCAGGAAGCCCTGGGCTACGCCATGACCTTCGCTCGGGGCATGGACCTGGCTGAGGCGGATGCCTTCGTGGGGATGTACGTGAATGAACTCACCCTGGGGTACGGGCCGGAGGGACGGCGCGCGGTCGAGACATTGCTCGCGCTGGGATTTCAAAGCGGAGTCTTGCCGCATCGGGTCGAAATCGACTTTGTGGACGAGGGGGGTGTGCGCGGAGAGTAGGAGAGGGGTGGGCGCGGAATTCGCCAAGGTTGCGGCGGAATGGGATCCGGCCGTCATTGCCCGCGGCCGGCGCAGAACGAAGGGAGGCAGCGGTGAGCGGTGAGCTGAGGGGGTGGGCGCTGGTGCTCGGCGCCTCGAGCGGGTTCGGCGAGGCCATAAGTCTTGCCCTGGCGGGCGCCGGGATGCACGTCCTTGGAGTCCATCTCGACCGGAAGGCCACGATGGCCAACGCGGAGCGGATCGTGAAGGAGATCCGGGAGATGGGCCGTGCGGCGCATTTCTTCAATATCAATGCCGCCGACGAGGAGAAGCGCCGCGAGACGATGGATCACATGGAAAAAATCCTCAAGGAGCGGGGGGAAGAGGGCGGGGTCAAGGTCCTCGTACACTCGCTGGCTTTCGGCACCCTGAAGCCCTTTGTCGCCGCCAATCCGGCCGAGGCCATCACCAAGGCCCAGATGGAAATGACCGTGGATGTCATGGCGCACAGTCTCGTCTACTGGGTGCAGGATCTGGTCGGGCGGGGCCTGATGCGGGCCGGGGGCAGAATCTTTGCCATGACCAGCTCCGGCGGCCGACGCGTCTGGCCGACCTACGGCGCCGTCTCCGCGGCCAAGGCGGCGCTGGAGTCGCACATCCGGCAGCTGGCGCTGGAACTGGCGCCGATGGGAATCACCTTGAATGCGGTGCGGGCCGGGGTGACCGACACGCCGGCGCTCCGGAAGATCCCCGGCCACGAGAAGATGATCGAGATCGCCAGGGAGCGCAATCCGTTTCAACGTCTGACGACGCCCGCCGACGTGGCGGCGGCGATCGTCGTCCTGAGCCGCCCGGAAACCCAGTGGATGACGGGGAACGTGATCGGCGTCGATGGGGGGGAAGACATCGTCGGCTGACGGCAGGAGCAGAAGCGGTTCGGGAAGGGCTTCGTCGGCGGAAAATTCCACGGGCTGCCGATTCTATGGCAACAGCACCCTTGGCCCCTCGCTCCAAGGCTCCCGCGGCGACCCTGGTCGGTCCGAAGGCCTTCGGACTTCCGCCCATGTCGCTCGGGGCCTGCACGCACTGTTGCCCTGGCGGGACCCCGGTCGAACGCCAACCTGTTTCAGCCTTCCTCGGCCTTCCCCCTCGCCGCAATAGGTGAGTGATGGAACTATCGGACGGCGGCTCGGGAAGGGCCCCCGCATCGTCGGTCAAACAGCTTATATCGGTCGCCCGTTCGTTGGCCTACCGCATCGCAATGGGCGCGAGACCGCGATCGAAGGGTTGTTTGGCGCAAGATGTCCTGGTCGGTCAGCGCACCTGTCTCGAGTTCGTGCACTTTTCTGTGGGGGCGCGAGTTTGACCTTCCTCTGCGGAAGGCCCTCCCCTCGCCGCCAGGAGAGGCGAACTGGCCTTGGCAGCGGGAAGCGGTTCGGGGAAAGGCCTCCGCGGTCGGCCTTCTCCCTCGCCGCGGAATCATGTGGAGTCATCGAGGATCGCCAGGAACTCGTCGGGCCGTCCCAGGTCTTTCAGCAGATGGTCCGGGGAGGCCTCGCGCAGGGTCTCCCAGGAAACGCAACCCGTGGCCACGGCCACGGTCATTGCGCCGGCGGCCCGCCCGCACGTGATATCCAAATCCGTATCGCCGATGACGATCGCCTGAACCTTCTCCCCTCCTCCGCCCACCAGCCTCCGGCCCCGCTCGATAGCCGTGTGGATCAGGGCGGTGCGGTCCTTGGCGTCCGACCCGAATCCGCCGAAGGCGAAGAACCGGTTCAGGTCGGCCCGACTCAGCTTGATGCGCGCCGCCTCTTGCAAATTGCCGGTCGCCAGGCCGATGCGGACCGCAGCCCGGTGGGCGAGCAGCTCCAGGAGCCCGGGGAGTCCGGGCATGACGCGGTAGCCGGGCGACCGGGGGACCTCCTCATGGAGGTAGTGGATATAGCGGCTGGAGATCGCCCGGGCCTCCTCACCCGTGGGCGAGCGGCCGAGGTTGGCCGCGAAGAGGTCGTCAAGGATTTCCGGATCCGTCCGCCCGTGAAACCGCACTCGGTCCGTGGCCGCCTCGACGCCGAACAGCTCGCGGAACGTCCGTTGGAACGCCCGGACCCCGGCCCCGCCGGTCTGGATCAACGTTCCGTCCACGTCGAACAGGAGCAGATGAACCATCCACAGATCCTCAGAGAAGCTGTTGCTGCGTGAGCCACTGGTTGAGCTGCTGGACCAGATTGCGCATCCGATCCTGTTCCCGGGGTCGCAGGTGCTTCGATGTGATCCAGCGCAGATCCTTGGGAGCCCGGGCAGCGGCATAGAGGGCCAGCACGCTCTCGCGGGGGATCAGCTCGTCGTCCGTCCCGCTGATGAGCAGCAGGGGCCGGGGG
>DASRUH010000072.1:0-10822 GCA_035655535.1 Methylomirabilis sp. (SeqCode) | reverse complement strand
TCGTCCCATCAGCCTCTCCCGGCCAGGCACTGCTACCGGGCAGACGGACCCCGCGGGTCGGGGCCGTGATCGGCGGCAGGCCAAGGGCGATTGTACAAGAAGAAGGCGGACACGGGGAAGGCCTGGCCGACCTGTCGGCGCTTGACAGGGTGGGGGAGTCTGGGGGTAGGATGACAAGTACAAGATTGATTGCGAGTGTCGGAGGGAGCCCATGGCATCGGACAAGATCCTTCAGGTCACCGACGCCGATTTCGATCAGAAGGTGCTCAACGGGACGGGACTCACGGTTGTCGATTTCTGGGCGGAGTGGTGTCCCCCATGCCGCGCGATCGCCCCGGTGCTGGAAGAGCTGGCCGAGGAATACGCGGGCAAGGTGACGATTGCCAAGCTGAACGTCGACGAGAACCCCAGGACGACGGCCCGGTTCGGCATCCGGAGCATCCCCACGCTCCTCCTCTTTAAGGGGGGGGAGCGGGTCGATCAGGTGATCGGCGCCGTTCCGCGCGGCGTCATCCAGTCCACAATCGGCACGCACCTCGGCTGACGATCTCTCTTTTCACGTCAGGCGCCGAGCCTCTATCTCCCGTTCCCTCGTCCTGCTGCCTTGACCCCGGCGGCGCCCCGCGCCTTTGCGTCATCCCGGCGATCTGAACCCGGAGAAGGAGCCTTGACCTTTTCTTTTATTCATGCTAGCTTAACGTGCCCTCGTTGCAGGAGACTATGATGTATTATCCGTCCCGACAGGAATTCAGGGAAAAAGCGCAACTCGGGAATCTGATCCCGGTCTACCGCGAGGTTCTGGCCGATACCGACACTCCTCTCTCCGCCTTCTTGAAGATCGGCGGCGGGGAGTACGCCTTTCTCCTGGAGAGCGTGCAGGGAGGGGAAAAGTGGGGCCGCTTCAGCTTCCTGGGCCGAAATCCCGGCCTGGTCGTCCGGACCAAGGGCCGGCAGGCCGAGCTGCTCAGGCCGGGCTCACCCCCGGAGCGGCGGCGGATCACCGACCCCCTGGATCTCCTCGAGGAGATCCTCGGCGTCTACCGGCCGGTCCGGGTCGAGGGGCTCCCGCGCTTCTTCGGCGGCATGGTCGGATATCTGGCCTACGACGCGGTCCGCTTTTTCGAAACGCTGCCGAATCGCACCGTCGATGACCTCGGGTTGCCCGATGCCCTGTTTGTGCTGACCGATACCCTCCTCGTCTTTGATAGTCTGAGTCAGCGGATCCAGGTGATCTCCAATGCCTTCGTTCCAGACACCGCCCCGGGCACGGTCGAGGCCGCGTATGACCTGGCGCTCTCGAAGATCGAGGCGGTGGTGGCCGATCTCAGAAAGCCGCTTGATCGCCCCCTCGTCGCACCCTCCCCATCCCGCGCCTGTGAGCCGACGTCCACGTTCACCCGGGAGGCCTTCTGTCGTGCGGTCGCACAGTGCAAAGAGTATGTGGCGGCGGGGGATATCATCCAGGCGGTCCTCTCCCAGCGACTCGAGGTCAACACGGCCGCCCAGCCTTTGGACGTCTACCGGGCGCTGCGGATCATCAATCCCTCCCCCTACATGTATTTCCTCCGCCTGGGCGACCTGGCGCTGGCCGGGAGCTCTCCGGAGGTCTTTGTTCGACTGGAGGAGGGACAGATCGATCTCCGGCCCATCGCCGGGACGCGGCCCCGCGGCAGGACCGAGATCGAGGACCGCGCGCTGGCGGCCGAGCTCCTTGCGGACCCCAAGGAGCGTGCGGAGCACATCATGCTGGTCGATCTCGGACGCAACGACGTCGGCCGAGTCGCCGGGCCGGGGACCGTCGAGGTCAACGAGCTCATGGTCATCGAACGGTACTCCCATGTGATGCACATCGTGTCGAACGTCCGGGGAAGAATCCAGGAGGGACGGGACGCCTTCGATGTCATCCGGGCCTCGTTTCCTGCGGGGACCGTGGCGGGGGCCCCAAAGATTCGGGCGATGGAGATCATCGAAGAGCTGGAGCCGGTCACGCGAGGGCCGTACGCAGGGGCGATCGGCTACGTGAGTTTCTCGGGCAACATGGATACGGCGATCGCCATCCGGACGGTCCTGTTTGCCAAGGGACGGGCCTGGGTGCAGGCGGGGGCCGGGATCGTGGCCGACTCGGACCCCGAGCGCGAGTATCAGGAGACGCTGAACAAGGCAGCTGCGATGCTCAAGGCCATCGAGATGGCCGAGGGCGGCCTTGAGCTTTAGTCAATGGTCAATCGTCAATAGAGAACGGCAACCATTGACGAATAACTATTGACCAATAACTGGTATCCAGGACTATGGTGCTGGTCATCGACAATTACGATTCCTTCACCTACAATCTGGTGCAATACCTCGCGGAACTCGGTGAAGGTGTCGATGTGGTCCGGAACGACAAGATCACCCTGCAAGAGCTGGAGGACCGTCGCCCGGCGCGGATCGTGATTTCCCCCGGCCCCTGTACCCCCAGGGAAGCGGGAGTCTCGTGCGATGTCATCGCCCATTTTGCGGGCCGGATTCCCATCTTGGGGGTGTGTCTCGGGCACCAATGCATCGGCGCCGCGTTCGGGGGGCGAGTTGTCCGAGCCGGACGGCTCATGCACGGGAAGACCTCGTGGATCCGGCACGACGGGCGGACCCTCTTTCGGGATCTGTCGAATCCGTTCGAGGCGACCCGCTACCACAGCCTGCTGGTCGAACGGGAGGGTCTGCCGCGATGCCTGGAGGTCTCGGCGGAGACGGCCGAGGGGGAAATCATGGGCCTTCGCCACCGGGAACACCCGGTGGAAGGGGTGCAGTTTCATCCGGAGTCGATCCTGACCCGGGCGGGTAAAGACCTCTTGCGGAACTTTTTGGAGCTATGAAGACACACGGGTGGCGGCAGAGGGTATCGTGCAACGTTCACGGTTCAACGTTCAACGTTGGAGATCCCCCGACACCGGTTCGACGTTGCACGTTGCACGTTGAACCGGTTTAACGAGATCTCTAAGGCGATGATTGTTGACGCGTTACACAAGGTCGTGGAGGGGCGTGACTTGACCGTTGAAGAAGCGGCGCAGGTCATGGACGGGCTGATGTCCGGTCAGGCCACCGATGCGCAGATCGCCGCGTTTCTGACCGGTATGCGGATGAAGGGAGAAACGGCGGAGGAGCTGTATGGTTTTGCCCGGGTGATGCGCGAGAAGATGTCCCCGGTCCCCGTGACGCATTCCGCGCCCGGGAGCGGCTCTGGGCATCCACCCCGGACGCTCGTGGACACGTGCGGGACAGGAGGGGACGGACACGGCACGTTCAACATCTCGACGGCGGCTGCCTTTGTGACGGCGGGGGCGGGGATTCCCGTCGCCAAGCACGGGAATCGCTCCGCCTCGGGCACCTGCGGCAGCGCCGATGCGGTCGAGGCGCTCGGCATCCCTCTCGATCTCGCGCCAGAGCACGTCGGGCGGTGCATCGACGAGGTGAGGATCGGCTTTCTGTACGCCCCGCTCCTCCACCCGGCGATGAAACACGTGATGGCGGCCCGCCGCCAGATTCGGATCCGGACGGTCTTCAATCTGCTCGGCCCCCTGACTAATCCCGCCGGGGCGCCCGCCCAGGTGATCGGCGTCTATGACGGCCGCCTCACCGAGATGGTGGCGAGGGTGCTGAACCGCCTGGGGTCTCACCGGGCCTTCGTGGTGCATGGCATGGACGGCCTGGACGAAATCTCGACCGTGGCCGAGACCATGGTCTCCGAGGTCCGGGGCGGCGAGGTGCACACGTACCTGATCCGCCCGGAGGATTTCGGCATCGCGCGCGCCACGGCAGCCGCGCTCACGGGGGGGGATGCGGCGGCCAACGCCGAGATCATCCGGCGCATCCTTCGGGGGGAGAAGGGGCCCAGGCGCGATATCGTGCTCCTGAACGCTGCCGCTGCCATCGCGGCCGGAGGAGGGGCACAAGACCTCCGGGAAGGGGTGGGAGCAGCGGAGCGATCCGTTGCCAGTGGATCGGCGTGGGAGCGGCTGGAGAAGCTCATCGCGTTCGCGCGAATGCTCGCAGGCTAGAACGCTCGCACGCTGGGACGCGGGAACGCCAGAACGTCAGAAACGCAGCCTTCGAGCCTTCCAGCATGCCAGCATGCTAGCGGTGGACGGCAAGAGATGATGCTCGAGAGGATCGTGCAGGCGAAGCGGGAAGAGGTGGCGAGCCGGAAGGCGGCAGTGCCCGTGCGCGAGCTCCAGGCGCGGATGCGGGACCTGCCTCCACCGCGCGACTTTCACCGTGCGATCGACCGCCGGTCGAGCGAGGGCGACATTCGCTTGATCGCCGAGGTGAAGCGGGCGTCACCCTCGCAGGGGGTTCTCCGCCAGGGGTTCGCGGTCGAGGCGCTGGCGGGTACCTATGCCCGGGCGGGGGCGGCGGCGCTCTCCGTCCTGACCGACACCCCCTTCTTCCAGGGGAGCCTCGACGATCTGGTCCGCGCGAAAGCCGCCGTCGCCCTGCCGGTCCTCCGCAAAGACTTTGTCCTCGATCCCTACCAGGTGTACGAGACGCGGGCGTGCGGGGCGGACGCAATCCTGTTGATCGCCGCGATCCTGGAGCGGCAGGCCCTGCGGGACCTGCTGGACCTCGCCCAGGAGCTCGAGTTACATCCCCTCATCGAGGTCCACACCCGGGAGGAGCTTCACGCGGTGCTGGGGACCAAGGCCCCCATCGTGGGAATTAATAACCGGGACCTCAAGACCTTCCGGGTCTCGGTGGAGACGACGTTTGCCCTGCTCTCGGACATTCCGCCGGATCGCGTCGTCGTCAGCGAGAGCGGCATCAGCCGGCGAGCAGATGCGGTCCGTCTCGAGGCGGCCGGCGTGGATGCGATTCTCGTGGGAGAGGGGCTCCTCCGCAGCGCGGATGTGGAGGGGAAGATCCGGGAGCTCATGGGGACGGCGCGTGACGATTCGCATTAAGATCTGCGGGATCACCAACGGCAAGGACGCGGAGCTGGCCGTGGAGGCCGGCGCCGACGCGCTGGGCTTCATCTGTGTCGCCGGGACTCCCCGCACCGTCGATCCGGACACGGCGCGGGGCATCATCGGCGATCTTCCGCCCTTCGTGACACCCGTGGGGGTCTTTGCGGATCATCCGGTCGCCGAGGTCGAGCGGCTGATCGCGTCGTGCGGTTTCCGAGCGGCTCAGTTACACGGGTCCGAGTCTCCGGAGTATTGCCGGCGCGTCACGGGATCGGTGATCAAGGCGTTCCGCGTGGGAGGGAGCCACGCGTTGCCGCCCCTCGAGGCGTATCGCGTGCACGCCTTCCTTCTGGATGCCTTTGTGGAGGGAAAGCTGGGGGGCACCGGGACGCCGATCCCCCTCGAGCTGGCGTCGTATGCCAAGGCCTTCGGGCGGGTGATTGTGGCGGGGGGGCTGACCCCGGGGAATGTGGCCCAGGTGATCCACCGGGTCCACCCGTACGCCGTGGATGTCTCGAGCGGCGTGGAAGCGGCGCCGGGCCGCAAAGATCCGCAGAAGCTCCGCGATTTCATCGCGAGCGTTCGGGGGGCAGTATGAGCTGGCCGTATCCGGATCGGGAAGGACGCTTCGGCCGGTACGGCGGGCGCTATGTTCCCGAAACCCTGATGACGCCTCTGGAGGAGCTCGAGCGCGCGTACCGGGACGCGGTCGCCGATCCGAGCTTTCAGGCCGAGCTGACGGCATACCTGCGCACCTATGCGGGCCGGCCGACCCCTCTCTATTGTGCCCACCGTCTCACCGAGCGACTCGGGGGAGCGAGGATCTATCTCAAGCGGGAGGACCTCTGCCATACCGGAGCCCACAAGATCAACAACACGCTCGGCCAGGTGCTCCTGACTCGCCGCATGGGAAAACGGCGGGTGATCGCGGAGACCGGAGCCGGGCAGCACGGCGTGGCGACGGCCACCGCGGCGGCCCTCTTCGGTCTTGCGTGCCGGGTGTACATGGGGACGGAGGACATGCAGCGGCAGGCTCTCAACGTGTTTCGGATGCGGCTGCTGGGGGCCGAAGTGGTGCCGGTCGATGCGGGCAGCCGGACGCTGAAGGACGCCATCAACGAGGCGATGCGGGACTGGGTGACCAACGTCGATGACACGCACTACGTCCTCGGCTCGGTCTTGGGCCCGCACCCGTTTCCGATGATGGTCCGCGATTTCCAGTCGGTCATCGGCCGAGAGGCCCGCGCACAGATCCTCGAGGCGGAGGGCCGTTTGCCGGATGTCCTTCTCGCCTGCGTGGGGGGCGGGTCCAACGCGATGGGGCTCTTCTTTCCATTCCTGGAGGATGCCGCCGTTCGGATGATCGGCGTGGAGGCGGGGGGCCACGGGATCGCATCCGGCAAGCACGCGGCGCGCTTCGCGACCGGCGAGCCCGGGGTATTGCACGGCACGCTGAGCTATGTCCTGCAGAATGGGGACGGCCAGATCCAGACCACCCACTCGGTCTCGGCCGGGCTCGACTATCCGGGTGTAGGGCCCGAACACTCGCATCTCAAGGAGACGGGCCGTGCGACCTACGTGTGGGTGACCGATGCAGAGGCCCTCGAGGGGTTCCGGCTGCTCGCCGCCCTCGAAGGCATCATCCCCGCGCTCGAGTGTGCACACGCGATCGCCTACGCGACGCGGGTGGCTCCCGAGGTCGGCGCGAAGGGCATCGTGCTCGTCAACCTGTCTGGCCGGGGAGACAAGGACGTCCAGCTCGTCGCAGAGATCCTGGGCAAGGAGGCCGCGCCGTAACGGGCGGCGGCGATCCGGCCCGAGACTTGCAACTGAGCTGACGCACCGCTCCGGCATGTGGCGCGCAGGCATGCATCGGATCGACCGGTGTTTTCATGAACTGCGGGCGGCACGGCAGACGGCCCTGATCCCTTACGTGACCGCGGGCGATCCGGACCTGGCGGTCACCCGGGAGCTGGCGTGGGCTTTCGAAGGGGCGGGCGCCGATATCCTGGAACTGGGCGTGCCCTTTTCCGACCCCCTTGCCGATGGCAGCACCATCCAGCGGGCGAGTCAGCGGGCCCTGGAGAGGGGTGTCACGCTGAAGGGGGTGATCGGGTCGGTGGAGCAGATCCGTGCCCGATCGCAGATGCCCATCGTCCTCATGAGCTACATGAACCCGATCCTCCGCATGGGCCTCGACGAGTTTGCCAGGCGGGCGAAAGATGCCGGGGTGGATGGCGTGATCGTTCCGGATCTCCCGCCGGAGGAGGCGGGGGAGTTGCGCCGGTGCTGTGCGGCGACCAACGTCTCCACGATTTTCCTGGCGGCCCCCACGAGCACCGACGCGCGCCTGCGGCGCATCGCGGAGGCCTCTGAGGGATACATCTACTATGTCTCCCTGAAAGGCGTGACGGGCGCTCGGGAGAGCCTGCAAACGGATCTTGCCGTTTCCTTGGGTCGTCTCCGGCGCCTCACCAACAAGCCGGTGGCGGTCGGGTTCGGCATCAGCACCCCGGCCCAGGCGGCGGAAGTGGCCCGGGTCGCCGACGGCGTCATCGTCGGGTCGGCCATCGTCGAACGGATCGAGCGCGGCGGGGGCGGCCAGCGCGCGGTCGAGGACGCCGCGGGATTCGTGCGGATCCTCAAGGAAGCCATGGCGTAGGAGGCGAGGTGCGAAAACGTCCTCAGGCGAAGCGGACTGCACGGAAGGCTCCGGTGGCACCGCGACGGCTCCTCTCCCTGTACCAGCGGCAGCTCGACCGACAACAGGCCCGGATCGCGGCCTTGGAAGGGGAACTCAAGACGCAGGAGCTTCGGCTCAAGCTGCTGCAGTCCATTCGCCGCGCATCCATGACCACGATGCAGGTCGACACACTGTTCCCCGTCCTCTTGAAGATTATTCTCCACGAGCTAGCTGCGGATTACGGGATGCTCGTGCAGATCGACCCCGAAAAGGAGACCGTGGTGTACGGCATCCAACGGGCACGCAAAGACGGATCCGTCGTGACCCTCGAGGACGGCCTCCGCAGGCCGGGCTATCGCCGGCAGATCTTCCGGAAGGGCGCGACCGCCCTGGTGCGATCGCCCAAGGCGCTGCCGCCTGGGTGGGTCGTGCCCCGGTCCCGGGGACGGCGAGCCTCGCTCCTGATCCTCCCCCTCCAGGCGTCGGGTCGCGTTATCGGCCTTTTGGAGCTCCTGCGCCTGCCGCCGTCCCCCCCCTTCGTTGCCGAGACCGCGGACCTGGTCACCACCATCGGACATCAGTTGGGGATGGCGGTGGAGAATGCACGCCTGTACTCCGAAGCGGCCAAGCGGGTCGAGCAGTCGGCGACGCTGATGGAGCTGAGCGCCATTCTCAACTCCACCCTGCAGATCTCGGAGGTGCTCCGGCGAGCGGTGCAATCGGCCACGCACCTCATGGAGTGTGAAGTCGGATCGCTCCTGTTCCTGAGTGAAAAGGGGGACGAGCTGGTCTTTGAGGTGGCGCTGGGGGAGCGGGGGAGAGAGGTGAAGGAGGTCCGGCTCAAGGTCGGCGAGGGCATCGCGGGGTGGGTGGCCAAGACGGGCCAGGCGGCCATCGTGAGCGACGTCCGGCGGGACCCCCGGTTTTCACGGCGGGTCGACTTCCGCACCCACTTCGTGACGCGGAACATGATCTGCGTTCCGGTGAAGAGCCGGGAGGAGCTCATTGGCGTCCTCCAGGCGATCAACCGGCGCACCGACCGCCCCTTCGACGAAGAGGACCAGCGCCTGTTTGAGTCGCTCGCCCGTCAGGTGGGTATCGCCGTCGAGAACGCGCGCCTGTACGAGGAGGTGAAGGCGACCTTCTTCAGCACGGCGGCGACCTTGGCCGAAGCCATCGAGAAGCGCGATCCATACACGGGCGGCCATGTGCGGCGTGTGGTGGCGATCTCGCTCGCCCTCGGTGAGGAGTTGGGCGTGCACCAGGAAGAGATGGAGACGCTCCAACTGGCTGCGATCCTGCACGATGTGGGGAAGATCGGCATTCGCGACGGGGTCCTCCTCAAGCACGGCCCGCTCACGCCGGAGGAGCTGGCGCATATTCGCGAGCATCCCCAGCTGGGAGCCGAGATCCTGGCGCCGATCAAACAGCTCGAGGCGGTGATCCCGGCGGTTCGGCATCATCAGGAGCGGACCGACGGTCGGGGGTATCCGGGCGGGCTCAAGGGCGACGAAATCCCGCTGGCCTCCCGCGTCATCGCCGTGGCCGATACCTTCGATGCGATGACGACCGACCGGCCGTACCGTCCCCGGCTGAACGACGACGCAGCAGCCACGGAGATTCAACGGTGTTCGGGTACCCAGTTCGATCCCAAGGTGGTTGAGGCCTTCATGCGGGCCTTTCGGACGGGGCGGATCAGTTCACGGGCGCTGTGGGATCTGGAAAAGGGGCCCGGTCGGCGCGGGCTCGTGATGCCCGTCCCGATGGCCTCCGGAGGAAAGCGATGAGGTACCGGGTCCTGGGGTGCTTTGGCGGGGAGGCTCCACGGTATCATCTGTCCAGCTTCCTGGTGGATGATACTTTGCTGATCGATGCGGGCTCGGTGACGGGCGTCCTCGAAATCCCGGCGCAGGCCGGCATCGAGACGATCCTCCTCACGCACTCGCATCTGGATCATGTCCGCGGGCTGGCCCACCTGGCCGACAACGTCTTCGGGCGGCGCGAGCGCCCCATCCTCGTCTACAGCATCGGGCCGGTGCTGGATGCCCTGAAAAAGTCCCTCCTCAATAACGTACTGTGGCCCGACTTCACCGAGATCCCCAACTCCGGGATGCCGATCCTCGATTTTCACCCCCTGCCCGAGGGAAAGCCGACACCCCTCGCCAATCTCCGGGTGACACCGATTCGCCTGTCCCACGCCGTGATCAGCGTCGGCTATCTGATCGAGGGGGATTTCGGCGCGGTGCTCCACCTGGGGGATACGGGCCCGACAGAGATTGTCTGGAGTGCGGCGAAGAAGGTGCCGAACTTGCACGCCGTCATGATCGGAACCACCTTTCCCAACCGGCTACAGCAACTGGCGGACCTGAGCGGGCACCTGACCCCCCAGGGTCTCAAAAAGGAGCTGGCCAAGGCAGGGGTGAAGGCGACGATCTATGTCTATCACATGAAGCCGCAGTATGCGGCGGAGATCGTAGAGGAGTTGAAGCAGCTTGTTCCGGAGTGTCAGGTCTTGGAACAGGGGAGGGAGTACCGGTTCGGGCCGGTCGCGTGAGGATGTGATGAGGGTCGGCGACGACAGGGGTGTCAGCCTGATGGAAATCCTCATGGTGGTCGTAGCCGTTGCCGTCATGGCGGGCATGGCCATGCCGTCGCTGCTCGGGACCATGGAGAGGTACCGGCTGCGCGCCGCGGCCTGGGAGCTGGCGGGGGACCTCCGCCTAGCGCGCCAGAAGGCCGTCTCGCTGCAGATCAAGCACCGCATCTGCCTTGCGAACTGCTGTAATGCGGTTCCGGTAGGGGGTTACCTCCTCGAGCGACAAGATACGACGGATCCCTGCGGATGGAAGCTGGATCTGTCGCGGAGCGACCTTCCAAACGGGCTCACGGTGACCTGGACTGGGGACAAGGTTTGGTATGATACGAAAGGGGAAGCGTCCGGGAGCACAGTCACCTTGACAAACAGCGTTGGAACCTTTGAAGTCGTGGCGGCCCCATCCGGGCGCGTCCGGGCATGCAAAGCGGCCTGTCCTCCATGAGGCATCTTTTAAGCGAAAAGAGGGGGATGACCCTCGCCGAGGTCCTCCTGGCGGCGGCCGTTATCTCGGTGGCGGTCCTGGCGATGGTGGGCATGTTTCCCACGGCGCTCCAGAATGTCCGGTACGGGGGGCATATGAGCCAGGCCTCGTCCCTGGCCCAAGAA
>DASRUH010000071.1:0-10287 GCA_035655535.1 Methylomirabilis sp. (SeqCode) | reverse complement strand
TCAGAGGCGATGAGTTCGAGTCCGTACGCCTGCCGCTCCGTCTCCAGGCGAATCGCCTCATCGACCTCCGGATCTACCGCCCGCAATCGCTTCACTATGACCTCCTTGGTAAATCCGCTGGCAAGCTGGCAGGCTGGAACGCTAGGACGCTCGAAGAGCTCTGAATCTCGAGGACCGCCCATGTCTCACGGCTTCTTCGCTCACCAGCCTTCACGCGTGCAAGCCTTCTGGATTTCTGGCCGACTAGCGTCATCGCCTTCTCGCGTCGCAGCGTTCAAGCGGCGTCCTGGCCGATGCGTCCGGCGAGGTCCCGCGACAGGGTAAACAACGCGCGGTGCACCGGTGGCCCGTAAAACTCGAGGCCGGCCCCGGACCCCAACCGTTCCCGGAATCGCGCCTCGATGACTCCCGGGGCGAGCGGGGCAACCTCCGCTGCCGTGGCCAGGAGAAATCCCCAGTCGGCCCGAAAGGAGGGAATGTAGGCCCGGTACGAGGAGAGGAACGGAAAGACGCGCCCCACCTCCTCGCGAATCCTCAGATGGCCTGCATAATCCCCCAGGTTGAGCTCGAGCGCCTGCATGGCCAGGATGCCGCCCTCTGCCAACCGCTGTCCGATCGCCTGGTAGTAGGCCTCTGCGAAGTCATCCGTGACGGCATCGGTGATGTCCTGCAGAATAACATCGAAAGGATCCGCTGTCCGCTGGAGATAGTCCCGGGCATCCTCGCACACCACCCGCGCCCTCGGATCCTCGAACGCCCGCGCCGACCACTCGGGGAGATACGTGCGACAGAGGGTGACGACCTCCTCGTCGAGGTCCACCATCACGGCCACCTCGACCGTCCCATAGCGGAGGACCTCCCTGAGCGTCGCCCCCTCGCCTCCACCCAGGATCAGCACCCGACGGGGGTTCGGATGCAGGAGCATCGCCGGATGGACCAGGGCCTCATGATAGATATGCTCATCCAGGGCGGCCGACTGAATCTTGCCGTCCAGGATCAGCATCTTGCCGAATTTGGGGCTCTCCACAACTTCGATGGTCTGGTACTTCGATTGCCCGGAGTACAGCGAGCCCGCCAGGGCGTAGCCGTGAAATTCGTGGCGATCGATCTGATCGATATAATAGAAGCCGGAGTAGGTAGCCATCTTCCGACCCCTGATAAATTGCGGGTTTATCGGAATTGATGCTACTCCACACGTACTTCCTTGTCAATCGTCAACTTCCGAATGTGAGGAGCGATCCGGCTATCGGAGGGAGATCCGAGGCGGGATGTTCGTGTAGAGGGACCGGCCCCCGGGGCCGGACAGACGGTATACCTCCAGGGATGAGGGGGTTCGGGAGAGCATTACCGAGGGCTGGCCGTAGCGCTCCAAGACCTTGCTGACATACGCACGGGTCTCTCCGTATGGAGGCATGCCCCGGTAGGCCAACACGGCCGCCTCCCCCGCATTGTACGCGGCCAGCGCGATCCGGAGATCCCCCCGGAAACGCTCGAGCAGATCCCGCAGATATCGGGTCCCCCCTGCGATGTTCTGCAATGGATCAAACGGGTTGTCCACCTCGTACCGATTCGCCGTCTCGGGCATCAGTTGCATGAGCCCCATCGCGCCCCTGGGGGAGACGGCGCCGGGATTGAAGTCCGACTCCACCGCAATGACGGCCTCCACCAGGCGGGGGTCCAGCCCGTGCCGATGCGCGGCGTGTCTGATCAGTGTCCGGAGATCGGATGGGCGCCCCCCGCGGGGAGGTGAGGCGGACAGGACGGAGGAGGGGGGGAGATTGCTGTAGTGGACGGCCCCCGAGCCGTTGACGCGCCGGTAGACCTCATCCTCGGCCGCCACCCAGGCCGGGAAGACAACGGGAAGGAGCAATCCCCATACGAATCGGCTCGGTCTGCGCATGCTCGTGTCCTGATCTGGTCAGCGTCAGGGTACCGTTTGCAAGTCCCGTACCGGTTTGGGCCCTCGGGGCGGCCTGAACCGACACCGGAGGGTCCAGAGGCCTTGGATCAGACGAGAGGGACGAAGAACCTGAGGACCTCCATAAACCCCATCCCGCTCACCACCGATAGGATGACCTTCCAGTTGAACTTCCGATGGGCCTCCGGCAGCAGGTCGCTCGCCCCGATGTAGATGAAGTCCCCCGCGATAAAGGCAAGCGCCTTTTCGTGGAACGCGTCCGGAATGAATCCGGCCGTCATGGCCCCCAGGGGATACAGGAGGCCCGAGACGCCGAGCGCAACCATGATCCGCCCCGGGCTCCACCGCGCGGCTTGCATGATGAGGGAGGCGGTGACCCCCTGCGGAATCTCGTGGAGGATGACGGCGGTCGTGATCAGGAGGCCCAGGAATGGATCGATGAGGTACCCCACGGCCATGCCCGCCCCATCCACGAAATTGTCGAGGGCCATCCCCACGACCGCCACGGGACCGATCTGGTGCGTCTCGCATTCACTCTCGCCGCAGGCGTGAATCATCATCACCTTTTCGAGCACATAGAAGGCGAGAAAACCCAGGGCGAGGACGGCCGCGTCCTCTTTGAGATTCACTTCCGGGAGGATATCGAGGAAGCTCACGGCGAGCATCACCCCCGCCGCAAACCCAATGATGTATCGGGCATCGATCCGCGCCGCCCACCCGCGCAGGGCGAGCCAGCCCGCGACGACGTCGGACAGGCCGGCCAGTACGGCGTAGAGATAGATCATCACGCTGTCCTCATCGCCCGCCCCGCCGACACGTCCGACACACCCCGAAGAGCTCGAGGACGTGGGAGCGGATGGTGAACCCGGTCCGCCGCCGGATCCGGCGGGTCAGGCCCGCCGCCTCGATGGGGCAGGCGGTCACGTCCTCGATCCGCCCGCAGCCGTCGCACACGAGGTGGTGGTGGTGATCCCGGTACTCGTCGGCCAGCTCGTAGCGCGCCGCTCCCTCGCCTAGCTCCACGCGCCGGACCACCTTGAGGCTCCGGAAGAGCCGGAGGGCCCGGTAGACCGAGGAGAGATTGATGCGCCCGTCGTGGAGGGCGCGGTGGATCTCCTCCGCGCGCAGCGGCCGCGGCACCGACGTCAGCACCGCCAGGACCGCCGACCGGGCGCGCGTCCATGAGTGCCCCTCGCCCCCCAGAACGGCCTTGTACTGCTCGATGGCGTCCCCCCGGTATAAATTTTGCAAATTATTTGCAAAATGCATTCTACCGCATGCGCGGGCGCCGTCAAGGCAAAAGTGCACCCGTCTTGTGGGCGGGGATACGGGGTGTATAATAGAGCGGCGTCACGCGGTGCGCGGGAGAGCGGGGATGAGCGACACGGCAGGGTGCCTTTTTGAGCGGCTGGTCGAGGTCATGGCGACCCTTCGAGGTCCCCAGGGCTGCCCCTGGGACCGGGAACAGACCCGGGACTCCCTCAAAGCCTTCCTCATCGAAGAGGCGTACGAGGTGCTGGAAGCGCTCGACCTGCACGACCCCGATCGCCTCGAGGAGGAGCTCGGCGACCTCCTCCTCCAGGTGATCTTCCACGCGCAGGTGGCGGCAGAGTTGGGCGAGTTCACGGTGCGGGACGTGTTGGCGGCCGTGACGGACAAGCTGATCCGCCGTCATCCCCACGTCTTCGGCGACGGCCGGGCGGAGACCGCCGCTGAAGTTCTCGCCAACTGGGAGCGGCTGAAGCAGGCCGAGCGCGGCGGTGTGCGCGAGGCGTCGGCGCTGGCGGGCGTCCCCAAGACGCTTCCGGCCCTTCTCCGGGCCCAGCGGCTCCAAGACAAGGCGGCCCGCGTGGGATTCGACTGGGGCGAGACGGGAGCCGCGCTGCACAAGGTGGAGGAGGAGCTCGCGGAACTCAAGGCGGCATTGGGGAAGGGAGGCGAGGCCGTGGAGGCCGAGCTCGGCGATCTGGTGTTCAGCGTCGTCAACCTCGCCCGGTTTCTGAAATTGAACGCCGAGGAGGCGCTCCGAAAGTCTCTCGAGAAGTTCATTCGCCGATTTCGGTATATCGAGACCGCCATGGCACGCCGGGGCAGGTCGCTCACCGAGAGCACGCTCGAGGAGATGGATGCGCTCTGGGATGAGGCAAAGGTCGGCGAAGAACCGCGCACGGGACAGTAGGTCACGGGCAGCGTACGGGGCACCGGAGCACGGCAGCGGCCCGTGCGGGGAGCGACGGTGGGTGTCCTGCTCATCCTCATAGACGGCTGCGGCCTGGGCGACCCGGACGGGAATCGCAATCCGATGGCCGTGGCCCGGACGCGCTGGTTCCGCTGCTTCCGGAGCCAGATCGTCGCGACGGACGGGTGCACGATCATCCCGACGGACGCTGCGCTTGGAACACCGGGTCTCCCCCAGAGTGCCACCGGGCAGACCGCGCTGCTCACCGGGGTGAACGCCCCCCTCCTGGCCGGCCGCCACCTCCAGGGCTTTTGTCCCCCCACGCTGGCGGCGATCCTGGCCGCGCACTCCCTCTTTCGATCCTTCGCGTTGCGGGGCGGACGGGTCGCGTGCGCCAACGCCTTCACCGAGCCCACCCTCAGACGGCGCCGGTTCGCCTCGGTGACGACCGTGGCCGCGCGGACGGCAGGCGTGCGCCTGCGCGATCTCGCCGATCTCGCTGACGGCCAGGCCCTCTATCACGAGTTCACAAACCGGTCGCTCCGCGCGCGGGGGTTCGCGGTCCCGCTGCTCAGCCCGGAGCAGGCGGCGGGACGCCTGGTCGCCATCGCCGAGGGCTGCGACTTCACCTACTACGAATACCTCCAGGCCGACATCGCCGGCCATGCGCAGGACATGGGTCGGGCAGTCACGATCCTCGAGGAGTTGGACCGCTTCGTCTCCGCCATGGTCGAGCGGCTGGATCGATCTCGACACCTCCTCGTCCTCGTCAGTGATCACGGCAACGTCGAGGACCTGAGCAGCGCATCGCACACCTGGAACCCCGTACCGACCATGGTCTGGGGCCGGGGGACGGAGACCCTCGCCCGCCGGATCCACGCCCTCACCGACATCGCCCCGGCCCTCCTCGCGGCCTGGGAAGACACCAGACCGCTCGTAAGGTAGAACGCTGGAATGCGTGAACGCTCGGAGAGCCGTGGTAGTAAAAGCCTTCCGGGCCGAGCTTGCTCGCGTGCTCGCCCTCCAGCATTCCAGCGCGGGCGGCCGCGTGCCGCCCGCCGGATGCCTTGCAAATTTCACTGCGCCGGAGTACTCTCACCTCATGAAGATCTTCCGTGCGATGCCGCTCTTGGCCTGCCTGTTCATCCTCGCGACCGCGCCCGCTTGGGCGCGCAGCGGCGAGGTCCACGTGGCCCGGGTCGAAGGGATCATTGCGCCGAGCCTCGCCGATTTCATCGTGAGCGGCATTCGCAAGGCCGAAGAGGCCCGCGCCGAGGTGCTCGTCCTCGAGCTGGATACCCCCGGGGGCCTTGATCTCTCCATGCGGGTGATCATCAAAGAAATCCTCCGCTCCTCGGTCCCGGTCGTCGTCTATGTCTCGCCGAGCGGAGCGCGCGCGGCCTCGGCCGGCGCCTTTATCGCCATCGCCGCCCACGTGGCCGCCATGGCCCCCGGAACCAACATCGGAGCCGCACATCCGGTGCAGATGGGGGGTGGGGAGAAGGACGAGGAGATGAACAGAAAAATGGAGAATGACGCGGCCGCCTACATCCGGAGCCTGGCCGAGCGGCGAGGACGGAACGCCACCTGGGCGGAGGACGCGGTCCGCAAGAGCGTCTCGATCACCGCCACCGAAGCGGCGAAACTGAAGGTCATCGACCTCGTCGCCGAGGACCGCGCCGAGCTGCTCGCCAAAATCGACGGCCGAACCATCGAGACCGGGGGCGGGAAAGTCACCCTGAAGACCAAGGCGGCGACGATCGTCGAGGTGGAGATGAGCTTCCGGGACAAAATCCTGAGCATCATCACCAATCCGACGATCGCCTACCTCCTGCTGATCCTCGGGATGGCGGGCCTGTATTTCGAGCTCTCCACTCCCGGTGCCGTCCTGCCGGGTGTCCTGGGCGGGATTTCCCTCATCCTCGCCTTCTACGCCCTGCAAACCCTCCCCATCAATTACGCCGGACTCCTCCTCATCATCCTGGGAATCATCCTCTTCATCGCGGAAACCCAGGTGACCTCCCACGGCGTGCTGACGGCAGGGGGGATCGTGGCCATGCTTCTCGGCTCCTTGATGCTGATCGACTCGCCGGCCCCCTTCCTCCAGATCTCCCTCTCGGCCATCCTCGGGGTCACCGCAGCGACCGCCGGCTTCTTTGCGGTGGTGGTCGGGGCCGCCGTCCGCGCAGCCCGCCGGCAGCCGACCACGGGGCGGGAAGGGCTCATCGGCCAGGCCGGGGTCGTCCGGACGCCGCTGAAACCCGAGGGGACGGTGTTCCTGCGGGGGGAGTTGTGGAAAGCGAGGTGCGACGAGGCGGTCGAACCCGGGGAACGGGTCGCGGTGACTGGGGTCTCGGGGTTGACGCTTACGGTGAGGAAACTTCCCACGGAGGTCCCGAAGTCCGGGTAAGTCTCCGGGGCGTGCTGCCCGAAGGAGGGCAGGGAGGAGAGGACAATGCCGGGCGGGTTTTTCTACCCCTTCAACGTCGGGGCGGTCTTTTTTCTGGTGATCGCCCTGTACCTCATGTTTTCCTCGTTTCGGATCTTGAACGAATACGAGCGGGGGGTGATCTTCCGCTTCGGACGGCTGGCGAGGGCCCTTGTGAACTTCGGGGGGGAGGGGAACGGACCGGGCATTCTGGTTCTCATCCCCTTTGTCGATCGGCTGATCCGGGTGAGCCTCCGGACCATCGCCATGGATGTCCCGTCCCAGGACGTCATCACCAAGGACAACGTCTCGGTCAAGGTGAATGCCGTCATCTACTTCCGGGTCGTCAATCCCGAGGCGGCCATCGTCGAGGTGGAGGATTTCCTGTACGCCACCTCGCAGATCGCTCAGACGACGCTGCGGAGCGTCCTCGGCCAATCGGAGCTCGATGAACTCCTCTCCGAACGGGAGGAGATCAACCGCAAGCTCCAGCGGATCATTGATGAACACACCGATCCCTGGGGAATCAAGGTGACGGTCGTCGAGGTGAAGCACGTGGATCTTCCGGTCGACATGCAGCGGGCCATGGCGCGGCAGGCCGAGGCCGAGCGCGAGCGGCGGGCCAAGGTGATCCATGCCGAGGGCGAGCTGCAAGCCTCCGACAAGCTGGCGCAGGCCGCGCGGATCATGTCCTCCGATCCGATCACCATCCAGCTTCGGTACCTGCAGACCCTGACGGAGATCGGGACCGAAAAGAACTCGACGATCATCTTTCCCCTCCCCATCGATCTTATCGCCTCCCTCATCAATCGGCGGGCCGAGCCTTCCCGATGACGACGGGAACGGACCGGGGGCGGAGACGGCTCAGCCACTGACGGATGGATGAAGACGGCGGATGTCCTGATCATCGGCGGGGGCATCATCGGCTGCGCGATCGCCGTCGAGCTCGCGCGCGCCCGGGTGAAGATCCTCGTTCTTGAACGGGACCGGATCGGATGTGAAGCCTCGGGCGAGGCGGCCGGGATGCTGGCACCCCAGGCCGAAGGGCTCTCCCCCGGCCCGTTCCTGGACCTCTGCCTGAAGAGTCGCACCATGTTCGGGCCCCTCCAGGACATGCTGCAGGCCGAGACTGGGATCGACATCGAGTACCTCCGCTCCGGCATCGTCTACCCCTTTCTCACCGAGGAGGATGAAGCCTACGGCACGCGGCTCTTCGACGAGCAGAGGAGCCGGGGGCTGAACGTCGAGCGCTGGGACCGGAAGCAAGTCCTGGACGCCGAACCGGACCTCACGCCGGCGGTCCGTGGCGCCCTGCACCTCCCCGACGACCACCAGGTCCGGAACGCCCACATGGTGCGGGCCCTGGCCCTCGCCGGATCCCGGCGAGGCGTCGTCCACCTCGAGGGGTCGCCGGTCACTGCCTTTCTTCGGAACAGGGATCGGGTCATCGGCGTCCGCTCCCTCACCGAGAGCTACCACGCCGACAGAGTAGTCGTCGCGGCCGGCGCCTGGTCCGGGACGCTGGGTGCCCTCCTCGGGCGCGAGATTCCCATCCGGCCGGCGCGGGGGCAGCTTGTGTCGCTCCAGACCGAAGGCAATCTCTGTCGCCACATCCTGTACGGTCGCGAGGTGTATCTGGTCCCCCGGGCGAGCGGTGAGGTCGTCGTGGGGAGCACGGTGGAGTTCGTCGGCTTCGCCAAACAGACAACGGCCGCCGGCATCGAAGGGCTGCTCAGTGGAGCGCGCAAGCTCGTGCCGGCCCTCGGGAGCCGGCCGATGATTCAGGCGTGGGCGGGCTTTCGCCCCTGGACCCCTGACGAGCTCCCGTACCTGGGCGCCGTCCCCGGGGCGCCGGGACTCTTCATCGCCTCGGGCCACTTCCGGAACGGCATCCTGTTGGCCCCTGCGACCGGGGCCCTGATGGCCGAACTGCTTCAGGATGCCGAGCCGTCGCTCCCCCTCTTCCCGTTCCGGCTCGACAGATGAAGATTCGACAGCTCCACCGATGGGACGTCCCACCCGTCGAGGCGATCCGGATCCAACGCGCGCTCGCGAGGCGTGCAAACCTTCGGGAGGCCCGGCGCGCCCTGCGAACGGCGGCCGGCGTCGACGTCTCGTACGAGACGCGATCATCGACGCTCTACGCCGCAGTCGTCGTCATGCACCTGGATACCCACGAGATCCTGGAGACGGCCACCGCGGTTCATGAGGTGGCCTTCCCGTACATTCCCGGTCTCCTGTCGTTCCGTGAAGCCCCGGCGGCGCTCACGGCCTTCGCGCGGCTCCGTCGCGAGCCGGATTGCGTCCTGTGCGACGGACAGGGGATCGCCCATCCGCGCCGATTCGGCCTCGCCTGTCACCTGGGCCTGGTGCTTGCGCTGCCGACGATCGGCTGCGCCAAGAGCCGGCTAGTGGGAGAGTCCCGGAATCCGGGCCGAAGACGCGGAAGCTTCCAGATACTGTATGACAAGGGAGAGAAGATCGGGATGGTCCTGCGGACGAAGGACGGGGTTGGGCCGGTCTACGTCTCTCCCGGCTACCGCGTGAGCCTCCGGCAAGCGCGGGTGATCGTGTTGCGCGCGTACGGAGGATACCGGGTCCCCGAGCCGATCCGCCGGGCCCATTTGCTCGTGAATGCCCTGCGCCGGGATGGCCAGGGGGGCGTGCTCCCCGGGACCGCCCGACGGATGAATGTGGAGACATAAAGCGAAAGGAGGGAGGCGATGAGACGCATCGGGATCGTCGTGGCGGCCATAGTCGTCCTCGGAACCGGGCTGGCCTTGGCCGAGGAGTCCCCGACCCCCACTGATACATCGAGCCCCCCGGCGGTGGAGCCGGGCGAGGTCGGGCAGTTTATTTTTTATCCGGCCCAGGTGCAGGGGGGACTGGAATACCTCTTGGACACCACCACCGGTGATCTCTGGGTCATCTCGAGGGATCCGGACACCAAGTACGTGTATCTCGGCTTCATTCCCAAAGGTCCGGCGTTCACCTTTCAGGACATCGTCCGGCAGAAACAACTGAAGCGCGTCCCGCCCGAGCAGTGAACGCCGGGCGGGAGACGAGGCCGTAGTGCAGCCGGACCCGCAGACTCCTCGGGCGTTTGATCAGCCTTTTGCCGAGGCCTTCCCGGAACTCCAAGAGGTCATTGTCGAGTGTGAGGGCTGGAGCCGCGACGTCGCGGGTGCCGTCACGTCCCGCGGCCGGTTCACCATGAGTGTGATCAGCGGCACGTTCCGGGGGCGAATCCCCTGCCCGCATCCGGAATGCCACGGGGGCGGCTTTGAGATCGAACAGGTTGTGGACCAGATGGTCCGCGAGCGGCAGGAGGGCCGGGAGGGGGTCCTGGTGTGCGCCGGCTGGATCGGGGATCGCGACCGGGTTCCGTGTGTCAACAGCCTGACGTACAGCGTTGTGGTGTTCTTTCGCCCGCGGACGCCCCCCGAAAAGCCCCAAGGCTGAGAGGGCCTGCTCGAAGGCTTCTCGCTCTGCCAAGCTCAATCGGCGGGTCCTGTCGGCGGCGTGCCCATCCGTCCTCGGAGAACTCACGCACCAGTAAATCATCATCTGGAGAAGGGCCGGCGGTGGCGCATTTCTCCTCCGGGCGGGCGGGCACTGGCCGCCGCCACCCGTTGGCTCTTGGGGGGGGTCCTGCTACTAGCGCCAGGGAATGAAGGGCTGCGAGAGGGTCCGAGCGACGCCTGAGCGGGAGCGGAGGGGACCCCCGCCTGCCGGCGGTACGGGAAAACGAGGCGCGATCCG
>DASRUH010000070.1:0-3300 GCA_035655535.1 Methylomirabilis sp. (SeqCode) | reverse complement strand
GCCCCGGCGAGCGGCGGCCTGGGAAACCGAGGCGCGATCCGTGCCGGCCTTTTTTGCACGGAGCGTGAACACGGAGGGACCCAAGCCGTAAGCCGCCGACCAGGGTCGCCGCGGGAGCCTGGGAGCGAGGGGCCGAAGGTGCTGGTGCAAGAGAATAAAAACCCGTGGAATTTTCCCCCGACGAAGGCTGTCTCCCCGAGCCGGTGAGCCGAGGGGCGATAGGACCGGTTGTCGGCGCTGGCGAGATCCGCTGGGCGGTGGGGAGGCGTGAGGTGCGGGTCAGCACGGACCCCATGGAGTATCGCCTCGAGGAGGCGCGCCGCCACCTCGTGGTCCGGTGGCGGGACGGTCACGAGAGCTCGTACCCATTCGACGACTTGCGGAAGGTCTGTCCGTGTGCCGAGTGTCGCACGGCTCCGAGGCCCCAGGGAGGGCTCCAGGTCCTCGCCGGTCCCGTCGTCCGCCGCGGAGAGATCCGGATCACGCAGATTGCACCCGTCGGCCGCTATGCCTTGAGCTTCACCTGGAGCGACGGGCACAGCACCGGGATCTACTCCTTTGATTTTCTCCGCCGCCTCTGCCCGTGTGAAGATTGCCGGCCGGGGGGACCGCGATGACCCCGCTCCACGCCTTCTCTCGAGACCTCGGACTCGTTCTCTTCGTTGCCGATGACCGGTGCGTGGACGGGTGCCGTGGCGGGCATCGGATGCGCGGCGGTCGGTCAGGAGGCGACATGGGTGAGAAGATCGTCGGGCGGACAAAGCACGGAGAGTTGACCCTTGATCAGCTGGCCGGTATCCAGCCGGGGATGGCCCGTCTGATGGGGGAAATCGCGCACCGCTACTCCCTCATGTACTACGCCTGCCGGGGAGGGAACTGGGAGCTGGGCTACCACGAGCTCAAGGAGATTCGGGCCGCGTTTCGCATCGCCATGACTACGCGTCCGAAGTATACCGCCGAGTTGGAGGCCTTCGATCGCGAGCATCTCGCGCCTATCGAGAAGGCCATCACTGGCCGGGACGGGGAGGCGTTCACGATGGCGGTCCAACGAAGCATCGCGGCCAGCGACGAGGCGCACCGTCGCCTCGGGTACCCGTTCGTCCGGTACCGCCTGCCGAATCAGCCGCCGGATTATCTCGACCTCGGCCCGGGGGGCGAGCCGTGACGCGCCCCTCCTCCTCGCCGGTCTCCTCCTCTTTCCCTTCTTCTTCGTCGTTGGCCGCAGGGTTGTGTTCAGCTCGAATCGGTTCGCCAGGGTCCCCCGGGAGTCCACCATCGTCCTCGCCGACTGTGTCCCGGAGCGGCGGGACGCGATGTTGACCCCTCGCCTTCCGGGTGCTACGCTCAAACGAAGCGAGGGGGTCACCACCGCGGCGGGCAATGCAGTCAGCGGTGCCTGGTGCGGATTTGGGAGGGGAGAAGCGATGTCCCGTGAGGGGCCGGCGAGGCGGAAGCCTCCCAGTCTTCGGATGAAGGACCGCCGCCTGATCTGGAAGGCGGTGCCAAAGCTCCGCAAGATCAAGCCCGCCAAGCCTGGAAGGTGAGGGACACGTATGGTCCGGGCGTATATCTTCATCGAAGCGGCCAAGGCGCGGGATCTCAGAGTGGCGGAGGAGATCGCCACGTTGCCCGGCGTCAAGCAGGCCGATGTCGTCACGGGACGTTTCGACGTCATTGCCATGGTCGAGGTGGACGAGCTGGGGACCCTGTGGGACACGGTGGATAAGATCCAAGCCCTGCCTGCCGTGGTGAAGACGACCACCAACGTCGTGGTGCAACGTTAAATTCCAGAGGGGCGAGTGAGTGAGCAAATGGACCATCTGTGCCGGAGTCCTCGCCTGCCTCGCGGTCCTGGTGCTGCTCCCCATCCTCGTGGCGACGTGGGATCCATTCCGGGGTGCCGTCTCGCTGGGTGCCTGGCGATGGCTCGGGCTGGTCCCCTTCCTCTCCGGCGGTGTCCTCGCGGTATGGTCGGCCGGTCTGCTAGTCACGCGGGGCGACGGGACACCGGCTCCCTGGGATCCGCCCCGGAGGTTCGTCCTGGCAGGGCCGTACCAAGTCGTCCGCCATCCCATGATGCTCGGCGCCTTTGGGGTTGTGTTGGGGGAGGCAGTGTGGGCCGAATCCCCGGCGGTCTTTCTCTACCTGTGCGGTGTCGTAAGCATGGTGGGCTGGTACACGTCTGCCATCGAGGAGAAGGAGTTGGAGGCCCGCTTTCGTGACGCCTATCGGGTGTACAGAGAGCGCGTCCCCCGCTGGCTCCCGCGTCTGAGTCGGAAGAGATAGCAGGTGCGCCGGGGCGATCCGGGAGCGCGTGGCGCGGGATCCATCGGACCCACGAGGGGGATCATGCGGATTGATTATGGGCGGGGAGAGCATGTGAAGCTGATGGCGTCTCGGGATGGGACGATCCGACACCTGGTGGAGCAGGGCTACGAGTTCGTCACCAACGCCTTCCGCCCGGGGGCTCAACCCCGAGGAGTGCGCGTGAGGGATGCCCAAGCCGTCGCGTCGCGGCTGCGGCGGGAAGGCTACCAGGTTGAGGTCGCGCCCGCGTATAGCGAGGCCGGGGACATCCTCACTCCCATGGTCTCCGTGTGGCGAAAAGTCAGCGACGCTCGTGAGGGGGGGAACACGGGGTGAGGTCCCGGCTCGGCATCGGCCTCGTCATGGTGATCCTCGGCATCGGCGTCGCCCAGGTCTCCGGGGCGCTCACGGTGGGAGAACCGGCGCCTGACTTCGCGCTGCCGGACCACACGGGTCGTCTCGTGCGCCTCAGCGACTTCCGAGGGAAGCAGCACGTGGTGTTGGCCTTTTACATCAAAGCCTTCACTCCAGGATGAACGGAACAGCTCTCCCGGTTCGGGAAGGACACTGCCAAGTTTGTCGAAGCGGACGCACAAATTCTGGGGATCAGCGTGGATCTGCCGGCTGTGAATCGCGACTTCGCAACAGCCCTTGGCATCCGTTTCCCCCTCCTGAGTGACGTGGGGGGAAAGATCGGGACGCTGTATGGGGTATACAATCCCCAGGGACGGTTTAACGGGCGGGCCAACATCGTCATCGACAAATCGGGGGCCATCCGCCACATCGAACGCAGTTCCGCAGCCATCGACCCTTCATCGGCCCTCCGTGCGTGTCGGGTCATGGAGCAGGGTCGGTAGGCACGCGCGAGCCGTTGATGCGTCGCAGGCAGACCTGATCTGTGGGACATGCGGGGGCTGACGAAGGACCTCGCGGAGGCACTATGGTGACAGGAGACACCCGGGACATTCGGCGGGCGAAGGTCGTCTGCACGAT
>DASRUH010000069.1:0-6705 GCA_035655535.1 Methylomirabilis sp. (SeqCode) | reverse complement strand
GGCCAACGGGTCCTGTCGGTGGCGTGCCCGTCCGTCCTCGGAGAGCTCACGCACCAATAAATCAACAGATGGAGACCGGCTGGCAGTGGCGCATTTCTCCTACGGGCGGGCGGGCACTGGCCGCCGCCACCCGTTGTCCGGGACCCCATGGACGGGACGGTTCGAAGGAGTCCGGGTTTTTGCGGAGACGCCCAAGGGGTTCCGCGGTCTCCAGGATCTGGTCCCCTCGCCGCCTCGCGGGGGTCAGAGGTTGGGTCTCCCCGGAAAGAATGCGCATCCCTTTGAACAGGGACGCGGGCGGAGGGTCAAGGCGCGGATTCGGCGACCCATGGTAAAGAGGGAGCGCCTCGGTCGTGTCGGGACCACGGACGTCATTTTTTGGCGGTCGCCCGCCCGCCCGCACTGGATGGCCTCGTGGTGCCGGAGGATACGTACCTGCTGCTGCATGCGGCGACGGACGCACTGGACCCGGACGCCAGCCCGCTCGACCTCTGGGCCGCATTGGAGCGGGCCGCGCGCGCGGAGAAGCAACCGCTCGGCTCGGTCATCATCGAGGATGGCGCGCGTCGGGGGGTCACGTACATCGCGCGCGTGGTCGTGTATGACTTCGACGGCGAACCGATCTGTCATCCAGAGACCGTACGCGCCGGGCTCGCGGACGCCTTGAACGAGCTGGTGCGGCGGGGGTGTGACACGCTGGGGGTTTCCCTCCACGGCCCAATGCGGGGGGGCCTCTCCCGGGAGGCGGTCCTCGAGGCGCTCAACGAGGTCGTGGTACGCCTGGACGTCGCCTCGCCGCGCACGCTGCATCTGCTCGAGCAGGAAGAGGGGGCGTCCGAACCCGGGCCAGGGGCCTGACCTCCGCCGGGCCGTCGGCGAGGCTGCGAGGGAGGAACGGGATGAGGCCGGACGAGATCAAGCGGCACGTCGGGAAGCGGGTGACGCTTTGCCTGAAGGCTGGGGCCCCCGGGGGGCCGACAGTCACGGGACGACTGGTCGGGTCCCTCGATGCGGCGGACGGCTTGGTCGTCCATCTTGAGCCGGACGGCTCCAAGCCCGGGACGCGTCTGACCGTGCACTACCATCACATCGTAAGCCTCACGCCCGCCTCGTAGCAGGGGGGGGTCACGGTCCACCGTCCGCCGCACCGCAAGGACATGGTGCCACAGAGGAGGGAGGGCATGTCGATCTATGAGCGGATCGTTCAGGAGGCAGCGGATGCCGTCGTGCTGGCCGGAGCGGACGGGAAGATCGCGTTGTGGAACCCCGGGGCCGAGCGACTGTTCGGATTCACCGAGGCGGAAGCCCTCGGGCAATCCTTGGATCTGATCGTTCCCGAGAAATACCGCGAGCGGCACTGGGCCGGCTATCGTGAGGTCATGCGGACCGGCCAGACCCAGTACGGCGCCCAGGTCCTGCGCGTCCCGGCCCTCAGGAAGGACGGGAGTCGGCTCTCCATCGCCTTCACGGTCGGAATGCTGAAGACGGCGGAGGGCCGGGTCGAGGGGATCTTCGCCATCATGCGCGATGATACCGAGGCATTCACCACGCAGAAGGCGCTCCGGGAGCGCGTCAAAGAGCTCGAGGAGACGCTGCGGAAACAGGCGGCCACAGCGTGAGGAAGGGGGTCGGTGACTCAAGATTCTATTGACTCGCACGATGTGGCAGGGTAGCTTTGACCGGCGGAATTGAGACGAGTACGGTGGCGTGTGAACCCAGGAAGGAAAGGAGGCACCGATGGCAAAGGGGATGACCAAGGCGCAACTCATCGGGCGGCTGGCGGAGAAGGCCGGGATCACCAAGGCGAATGCAGCGACCATAGTGAGCGAATTGGCGTCCTTGGCGGCCAAGGAGGCCAAGAACGGGTTCACTATCCCCGATGTCGGCAAGGTGGTGCTGGTCAATCGCAAGGCGCGTATGGGTCGGAACCCGCAGACCGGCGAGCCGATCAAGATTCCCGCCAAGCGCGTCGTGCGGATCCGGATCGCGAAGGCGCTGAAAGACGCTGTCCTCGGCCGAAAGTAGTCCCCCACCCGCTCCGGGCGGAGGACGCCGGGCCCCCCAGGGAAGACGGAGGACTTCGGGACCTCCGCCCGCGGAATCGAGTGGAACCGGAATGGAAGGGTCTCTTCCCTGGTTCTTCGTAGGATTCCTAGAGACCGATGTCCCGCGCGCCCTTGAAGGGGATGAGCTGCTCCTCACCCGGATGATGGCTGCACCGCGCGGGGCGGGCGGCGACGGATCCCCCTCTGCCATCGAGGATCGGCAAGCTCCTTCGACAGGCCTGCCCCGAGCGGAGTCGACGGGCTCAGGGCCGAGCCGCTCGGTCGAGGCCCTGGATGAGGTTGCTCGCGAGGTGGCCCGGGAGACTCGGGGCGAGCCTCTCCTCCGCGAGGCCTATGCTCTCCTCGGCGGCCGACTCCAGAGCCGGGATCGGTTTCCCGAAAATTTGGCACTCTTCAGGCTCGAGGGGGCGGCCTACCGATACGTCCGGCAGCGATACCGTCTTCCCATCGCGGGCCTGCTCTTTCCCCTCCTGTATCTGTACGCCCGCAATCCGTCGGTGGCGCGGGCCCGGGCCTGGCGCGTGTTGGAGAGGACCGGGTCCCCTGCGGCATCCGCGAATCCCGGGCCGATCCTCGCGGATGCGGTGAGAGGCGGCTGGCGCGCGCTCGAGGGAGAGCACCGGCGATTGCGCCGGCTGGTTGACACCATCGCCGACCAGGAGGAGCCCCCCGCGGTTGCCGTCTCTCTGGCGGAGACGCTTTCCTTTCTCCGGGTGGGGCGGGTCGTGCGAGTGCAGCGCATCCTGACCCTCACGCCCGGCGTCCTTCCCTACTTCGACCTCGCCCAGTATCTGCTCGAGCACGGGGAGCGGCGGCCCCCGCGGCGCTGTCCCGGGTGTCGCAGCGTGTTCCTTCCGGATCATGTCCGGCAGGGGCGGTGTGCCGCCTGTCGCCGGTAGTCCGGGTGCGGAGGAGCTGCCCCGTTCAGTCACGTCCCCAGCCGCTGCAGGGTTCCGGTGCGACCCTCGGAGTGCGCTAGTACCGTTCCAACTCATTGCCCCGAACACGGGCAAGGACGCCAGCAAGCCTGGTTGAGGTATCGCACACGTCTCTGTTGGGTCAGAAAAGTTGGAATGGCACTAGGGGGAGACGGCCTGGTGCAGCGTATCCCAGTAGAGCAGTTCGTATCCCTGGAGCATCCGAGCGGCGCGCGCGATCCGCTCCGGCTCGACGCCCCGGGTGAGCCCCTGTTGGATGACGCCGAGGCCGCGCGACCGGAAGTCCGCCGGCAGAGCGCTGAACAGGTCGAAGAAGCGGACATCCTCCTCCCGCAGCCGGTACCGCGCTTTGAGCGCCAGGCTCATCCGGGCGCAGTTGGATCCCCACGCCTCCAGGTTCACGAGAAAGGCGGCGGCGAATTCGGCTGCAGAGCCGAAGAGGGCGAGCCAGGCCACATAGGTGCTGTAGGCGAAGGCGCCGGGTATCGGCTCGGCCGCCTCGAGCACCGCGGCCGACATGCCGAGGGCGCCGGCGAAGCCCTGCAGGGCGTCCAAGGCTGCGCGCTCACCCTGGATCCCTCCCCAAAAAAACTCCAGGGCCTCCGGCGATTCGGCCTGGGCGATGCACAGGGCCAGGGCCTTGAGATCGCTGCCGATGATGTGGTACTGCTGACCGGCGAAGCGGCGGAGGTCGTCTGAGGAGAGGCGGCCGCCTTCGACGGCATCCAGATACGGATGTCTGCGGATCTGCGCCTCGACCGCCTGAAGGGTCTGCCGGGTCTCTTCCACGAGTGCTGCTGCGTCCACCATGGCCATGCCTCCTTAGGGGGGGAGGCTTTCGTCCTCCTCTCCCGGCCTCTCACGATCCACTGCTTCAAAGGCGGCGACGAGCTCCTCCTTCAGCTGCTCGACGGCGGCCGCGTGCGCCGACTCTACCTCCACCATGTGGCGGCTGGCGCGGAGGCCGTGGCCGACCAGACTGAGAAAGGCCAGCACGCCGAGGGCGATCCCGATCATCGTGGCGTGGGCCAGCCCGAACGTGCGCTCCACCAGATATCCGAGGGATGCGCCGACCGGCACGGTGAGGGCCGAGGTCATCAGGTATCCGGCGGTGCGCCGGAAGGAGCCGATCTCGGCATCGTACGATCGCTGCCGCCCGATCAACTGGCTGTAGCGGGGGATCACTCGCATGGCGACCTCCCGCTTTCGTCGGAGCAGGGCGGCTTTCCGCCGGCACTCTCGCATCTCCTCCCGGAGAACCTCGGGGAGCTGCGCCATGTCCTCCGGCGAGGGCAGGGTGCTGAGGCAGGCACTGATCCGACGACCGAAGGCCTGCCGGACGGCCGCGGTCGCCGCCTCTCCCTCTCCCTGGGCGAAGGCGGCATCGAGCGATTGAAAGGCAAGGGCGACGAGCTCGCGATTCTCTTCGGCGTCCTGGTTCACCCCTTGACTATAGCCCGGAAAGGGCGGGAAGCCCAAGCCTTGCCTTTCCTCCGTCGGTGGCGTATGGTCAGGTTCGCGGGACTCATCATCAGCCCCCGTCGAGGAATCGATGCCGCGACGGCCCGACCAGACCACGCGACGCATCCGGGCAATGCACTCTGTCTCGGATATCGGTTTTCGGTCTGCGATGGAGGACCGATATGTTCTTGAGGTGCGTCCGCAGCTGGGGCTCTTCGCGGGCGTCTACGATGGCCATGGGGGAATTGAGGCCGTCGAGCTCGTGGCGGCCTCCCTCCATCGGATCTTCTTCACCGTTCTGGGGACCGGGGCCGACGCGACCGAGGCACTGGCGCAGGCCTACCGCGAGATGGAGGAGCAGCTCGAGGACGTGGAGAGCGGGACAACGGCGGTCACGATCTTTCTCGGGAATGACGCGCTGACCTTCGCCCATGTCGGGGATGGTGGGATTCTGCTCGTGCAGCAGCGCCCGATCCTCCTCACCCGACCGCATCGGGTAGACGATCCCATCGAACGCACGCGGATTGTGGCGGCGGGCGGGACGATCGAGGGAGGCTATGTCCTGCGGGGGCATCGTGGGCTCATGCCGACGCGCAGCTTCGGCGACAGCTACTTTCGTCGTGTCGGGGTGACGGCTCTACCGACCGTGGGAGAACGGCCCGTCGGGGCAGAGGACCGCTACGTCGTGGTGGCCTGCGACGGGCTCTTTGATGTCCTGGCGGAGGAGGAGATCGCAGCAATTCTGCTCAGGAGCGGTGGGGCGGTGGCAGGGGGCGAGGCCCTGCGCCAGGAGGTCTTTGCCCGAGGGGGG
This sequence comes from Methylomirabilis sp. (SeqCode), assembly GCA_035655535.1. Classification (GTDB taxonomy): domain Bacteria; phylum Methylomirabilota; class Methylomirabilia; order Methylomirabilales; family CSP1-5; genus CSP1-5. The sequence continues at coordinate 1,429 of DASRUH010000069.1, read as the reverse complement.
CTGGATAATCTCACGATCCTGGTGATTGAGGTGGACCGGGAGGACCCGCCGATCGGTGGGAGGGCCGGTACACCCCGGACGCAGGGGAGGTGAGTCGGCACAATACCCTGACGCGTCGCCTGATGCGGCGGATGTTTCAGCCGGTCTTTCGGGCGGCCCGCTCCCTCGTGTCCCGGGCGGCGGCCGGACCGAGAATTGCCAGGGCTGCGTCGTGATGGTTGGCGCGGTCGCGCGGGCCGTGGTACGCTGGATGCGCCCGGGGCCGCAGACACGCGCGTCCGACATGACGGACACTCCTGCACCCGGAGATGTGCGGCAGCCAACGAGGGAGAAATCATGGCGGTAATCTTTGTCCCGGCAGAGGTCACACATTTGCGCGGGATCGACCCCGGCGAAATTCGGATCGTGGAGATTGCAGTGCCCTACTCCTTTGAAGTCGATGGGCGGATGTATCCGCTCATGGACGAGATGCGGCCGGGCACGGCCTTCCTGGCAGAACCGTTCGGGGCACGGACCAAGAAACGGCAGAAGCGCCTCTATACGCGGTCGAACTGCAGCCTCACGGCGAACCGGGTGCTCCAGACCATCATCAACGATACCCATGACCCGCAGGCGGATACCTCGGTGTGGTGGCAGACGGATGAGGTGAAGGTCGGCGACCGGATGAGCGTGCGCGTGGAGTTCGACGGAGATGGGAGCCGGCTGGTCGTCTACGAACACCGGATCAAAGATGAACACAAGAGCCTCAAGCTGGAGCCCGACGACTGGTGGCTCGACAAGAAATTCCTCGGCATCGGGTTCTCAACGGGCGTCACGCCGCTCCTCGCGCACGTCGAGTACATGGCGGCGCTCCATTTCGGACGGACGGCCAAACACTCCGGCGCCCATTACGTGCTGATCGTCAGCGTAAAGAATCCGAAGCAGCTCATGTTTCACGAGGAGATGTTGGCGCTGGAAAAGCGGTTTCCCGAGAATTTCCGCTATCATCCCGTCCTGACCCGGCAGTGGCCCGAGGATTGGTCGTACACCCACGGCCGGATCGTCCGGTCGGTGAAGGGGGCGGATGGTACAGAGACGGTCAGCGTGGATCCCCTCCTTCAGGTAGCCCCGGACCTCGAAGAGCGCCACGTGCGCATGTGCGGAAACGAAACGGCCGAGGCGCAGCTCCGAGCCGGCTTTGAGCAGGGCCGAAAACCGGCGAGCTTCAAGGCCGAGGTCTGGTGAAGCGTCCGTGAGGCGGGTAGCCTTCTCAGCGCACAGCTCTTCGGCCCACTTGTCCGGTCTCCCCTCCATTTGACCTGGGGTCCCCGCTGCCGTCCGCGATATCACCGGAAAAGTCGTGTGGCATGTCCGGTGTGTTGTCGGCTTGGCTCACTTGGGCCCGGGTGGCTTCCCCTCAGTCTTTTCAGGTACGCTGGGCGGGGCGGGA
>DASRUH010000068.1:0-3469 GCA_035655535.1 Methylomirabilis sp. (SeqCode) | reverse complement strand
ATACGATACTGCGGCCCTCGTGTCAAGGTCATTGGGCGCACTTTCCCTTATACTTCCAGTACTTTCGGGAACGTCGTCAGATTCCGGCAGCCGGTTTCCGTCACCACCACGACATCCTCGATCCGCACCCCTCCGTCTCCCGGATAGTAGAGACCGGGCTCGACAGTCACCACGTTTCCACTGCGCAGGATCGCCCCCCGTTTTCCGATTCGCGGCGGTTCGTGGATCTCGAGCCCCAGCCCGTGCCCGGTCCCGTGAAAGAACCCCTGCATCCGCCCGTTCGCCTCCCCCGTGGAAAAGCCCAACCCCTCGAAGAGCGCCGTCACCTCCTGGTGGATCGCGGCTCCATCGGCCCCATCGCGGATCAGGGAAAACGCCTGCTCTTGCGCCTGGAGCACCGCCGCGTACATCTGCCGCACGCGCTCCGAGGCGCGGCCTCGGAGCACGGTGCGGGTGAGGTCGCCGAAGTAGTGGGTCCGGGTCGAACGGGGGAAGATGTCGATCACGATGGGCTCATGGGCCGGCAGCGGCCCGGTCCCCTCGTGATGCGGGTCGCTGCCGTGCTCGCCGCCAGCCACGATGGTGTGGTCGGCTGTACAATCGTGGTCGAGTAGGAGGTGATGGATGAGCCGCCGCACGGCCTCCGAGGTCACGGGCGCGCCCGCTCGATAGAGGGCGTGCCCCCGAATCTCGGCCTCGCGGATGGCCTGGATGGCGATGGCCATGGCCTCCTCGGCGACCCGGAGGGCCTCCGTGATCCAGGCGACCTCGGTCTCCGATTTGGTCAACCGTTCCTCGAAAAAGATCCCCTCCTTGACCCGCAGCGTGAACCCGCGATCCCGCAGCTTGTCGACGTACTCCGCGGGAAAACTGCCGGGGACGAGGAGGCGACCGATCCCGCGCTCTCTGAGTGCCTCCTCGACGGCATCGAGCATGGTCGGCTGCGGCACTCGACCCTTCGCCCGATCCTCATAGGTCCGGAGGGGGAGGACGGTCTCGACGGCGGCCTGACTCCTGGCCCGCCCGAGTTCCAGGTCGCTCACGATGATCACCCGTTCCCTGCCCACCTGGAAGAAGGGGAACGGATCAGGGGCGTGGAAGCGGCTGGCGTAATACAGGTCGGCATCCCGTGCACTGGCCGCAATGATCAACCGTGCTTCTTCCATCGCTCTTGGGTGTTAAGTCTTGAGTGTTGGGTGTTAGAGTCTGGGTGCCGGGTGTTCGACCTCAGTCCTCAGCCCTCAGCACCCGGTGCTGTTCTCGACATTGGACGTTGGACTGTGGACATCGGACGCGTTGGATATGGATGATGCAGAAAGGTGCCCGTTGAGGCGCGGCCCGGGCCTGGACTGACCGGGGGTGACCGCTTGAGCCGGAGGCCCCGCCTCTACTACTTCACCCTCCGATGTAGGACATCTCGATCTTGGGGAGCCCCACCGTCTCGGCCGAGCGGATCTCCGAGTAGCGGTCGGTGCGCTCCCCCCAGATCCGGGCCATGGCGGCACTGATCTCGGCGTCCGAGGCCCCCGTGCGCAGTAGCGCGCGCAGATCGTGGCCCACGGTGGCAAAGAGACAAGTGTAGAGCTTCCCCTCGGCGGAGAGCCGTGCGCGGGTGCAGTCGCGGCAGAAGGCCTGGGTCACCGAGGCGATGACGCCGATCTCGCCACGGCCGTCCCGGTAGCGCCAGCGCTGCGCGACCTCACCCCGGCAGTGCGGGTCCGCCGGCTCGAGCGGCCACTCGGCGTGGATCCGGGCAATGATTTCGGCGGCCGGCACCACCTCGTTGAGCCGCCAGCCGTTCGTCTGGCCCACGTCCATGTACTCGATGAAGCGCACGATGTGCCCGGTCCCGCGGAAGGCGCGGGCCATGGGGATAATGCTTCCTTCATTGACACTCCGCTGGACCACCATGTTGATCTTGATCGGGGAAAGCCCCACGGCGGCGGCGGCCTCAATCCCCTCGAGGACGCGCTCGACGGTAAAGCCGACGTCGTTCATCGCCTGGAAGACGGTGTTGTCCAGGCTGTCCAGGCTCACCGTGATACGCTGGAGCCCCGCGGCCCTGAGCGCCTTGGCCTGCTGGGCCAGTAGCGCGCCGTTCGTCGTCAGGGTGAGGTCGAGGCCCGGGATCTCGGCCAGCATCTGCACGAGCCGGTCCAGGTTCCGGCGCAGGAGGGGCTCGCCCCCGGTTAGGCGGAGCTTCTCGACGCCATGGGCCCGGAAGAGCCGGGCAAGACGTGCGATCTCTTCAAAGGCCAAGAGCTCGCGCCGGTCAAGGAAGGGGTAGTCGCGGCCGAAGACTTCTTTCGGCATGCAGTAGGTGCAGCGGAAGTTGCAGCGGTCTGTGACCGAGATGCGGAGGTCGCGGAGCGGTCGGCCCAGGGTATCAGTCACGGGACCGTGGTGATCAGCGGGACCAGGGTTGTCGATTAGCCTAAGATGGGACATTGGGCTCTCGTACCCGTTGATGGTTCAGAGTTCATGGTTCATGGATACCGCCAGGGATTGCCGGTGGAAAGTTCGCCCGACCTCTGAACCCTGAACCCTCAACTCTGAACTATGAACCCTTCTGGGTGGCCGCTGGCTGCGCCAGCTTCCGCTTGGCGATGGTCGCCCGCTCGATTTTCTCCTGCAGCTTCAGCACGCCGTAGATGAGGGCCTCTGGTCTCGGGGGACAGCCGGGGACGTAGACATCCACGGGAACGACCAGGTCCACCCCTTTGACCACGTGATAGGCATCATAGTAAAAGGGCCCGCCGGAGATGGCGCAGGCCCCCATCGCGATGACCCACTTGGGCTCAGGCATCTGTTCATAGAGGGTTTTGATCCTGGGCGCCATCTTCTCCGTGACCGTCCCGGCGACGATCATGACGTCCGACTGCCGTGGCGAGGGGCGAAAGACCCCGGCCCCCAGCCGGTCGAGATCGAACCGGGAGGCCCCGGTGGCCATCATCTCGATGGCACAGCACGCCAACCCGAAGGTCATCGGCCAGGGGGAGGACTTCCGGGCCCAATTAAAGAGCCAGTCAAGGGTGGTGGTGACGACCCCCGGTTCCAACTTTCCTTCCAGGACACTCATAGGTCCCTCCAGAGCCCCGAGCCTTAGAGGCCCAGGGAGATGAGCTTCACTTCGAGAAACTCCTCGATCCCCTCTCGGCCCCCCTCCCGGCCGAACCCACTCTCCTTCATTCCGCCGAAGGGAGCCTGCGGGACCGCGGGCATGGCGTCATTCGCACCGACAATGCCGAACTCGAGCTGCTCTGCCACCCGGATGCAGCGACTCACATTCTGGCTGTAGAAGTAGGCGGCAAGCCCGAAGCGCGTGTCGTTTGCGGCTTTGATCACCTCGGCTTCATCCCGGAACGGGATCAGCGGAGCCACGGGCCCAAAGGTTTCCTCTTCCAGGATCTGCATCCCCTTCTTGACACTGGCCAGGACGGTCGGCTCAAAGAAATGGCCGTGGGCAAAC
>DASRUH010000067.1:0-7673 GCA_035655535.1 Methylomirabilis sp. (SeqCode) | reverse complement strand
CCCCTCCCCCACCGCCACGACCCCCCGCAGGGCGCCGAGGACCAGGAGCAGCAACAGAAGCGCCGCGAATGCCGCATCCGCCGTCAGAAAGGCCCTCACCCGCATCCCCTCATTCCTTCAACCCTTTGACCCTTCATCCCTTTAACCCTCGCTCCCTTCATCCCGCCATCGGCTGGGTCTCTAGCTGAAAGGCATCGTGCAGCACCCGCACGGCCAACTCCGCGTACTTCTCCTCGATCACGCAGGAGACCTTGATCTCGGACGTGCTGATCATCATGATGTTGATGTTCTTGGCGGCCAAAGCCGCAAACATCTTCGCCGCCACCCCCGAGTGGGTCCGCATGCCGACCCCCACGATCGACACCTTGGCGATCCGTTCGTCCCCCAGGACCTGGTCCGCCCCGATCTCCGTGGCGATGCCCCGAACGATTTCCATCGCCTTGTGAAAATCGGTCCGTGGAACCGTGAAGGAGATGTCGGTGTGCCCGTCCTGGCTGATGTTTTGGACGATCATATCCACCACGACGCCCGCATCCGCCACCCGACCAAAGAGCTTGGCGGCGATCCCGGGGCGATCGACCACGCGCGTGATGGTGATCTTCGCCTCCTTCTTGTCATAGGTAATCCCCGAGACCACAACCTTTTCCATCTCTGGATCCTCCTGCACCACCAAGGTCCCCGGATTCCTGGAGAAGCTGGAGCGCACGTGCACCGATACGTTGTAGTTCTTGGCGTATTCGACCGCGCGCGCTTGGAGCACCTTGGCTCCCAAGCTCGCCAGTTCGATCATTTCCTCGTACGTGATCCGCGGGAGTTTACGCGCCGTGGGGACCAGATCAGGGTCCGCGGTGTACACCCCCTCCACGTCCGTGTAGATCTCGCAGACGTCGGCTTTCACCGCCGCCGCGAGCGCCACGGCGGTGAGATCCGAGCCGCCGCGACCGAGGGTCGTGACCTCGTCCTCGGCATTGACCCCTTGAAAGCCGGCCACGATGGCGATCTCGCCCTCGCCCAGCGCCTGGCGGATACGCTCCACGTCCACGTTGAGAATCCGGGCCTTGGTATGCGCGCTGTCGGTCAGGATCCGCACCTGGGTTCCGGTGAAGGAGCGGGCCTCCGCGCCACGGGCCTGGATGGCCAGCGAAAGGAGCCCGATGGAAACCTGCTCTCCCGTCGCGAGAATCACGTCCAGCTCCCGGTCATCGGGGGCATCGGTGATCTCATACGCGAGCATCAGGAGGCGATCCGTCTCTCCGGCCATGGCGGAGACGACCACGACCACGTCGTTCCCGGCCTCTCGCGTCTCGACGATCCGGCGGGCGACATGCCGGATCCGCCCGACATCGCCGACCGAGGTCCCGCCGTATTTCTGGACGATGAGCCCCACGTCATTCCCTCCCGGACCCCACCGTGATACCGAAACCGAGCTGCCGCCGAAACCGGGCAAAGTAGTCGATGCCGGAGACGACGCTGAGGACGACGGCGACGCCGACGGCCAGGCCGCCCAGACTGAGCGGGAGGCCGGGAAGTCGCGAGGTGCCCGGATCAAGCATCAGCAGGATCACGGCGATCACTTCCGCGACCATCTTGTATTTGCCCAACTGGGACGCGGCGATGATCAGGCCCTGGGAGGCGGCAATGCCCCGCAGTCCGGTGATGGCGATGTCCCGCCCGACGATGACGGTCGCGACCCACGCCGGCACCCGTTGAATCTCGACGAGGGAAATGAGCGCCGCCGCGATCAACAGCTTGTCGGCGATCGGATCCAAGAGCTGGCCCAGGGTCGTCACCTGCCCGCGACTCCGGGCGATGCGGCCGTCCAGCCAGTCGGTCAAGACCGCCGCGATAAAAATCGCCGCCGCGGGATAGTTGCGGGGCTCAGCGTTGGCGATCAGGAAAACCACGAGGAAGGGGACGAGGAAGATCCGAACCAGGCTCAGCGTATTTGGCAGATTCACTGAAGGTCACCTGGCTTCATGCGATGGAGCGGAGGCGAGCCCACCGCCCGGACGGCCTGCGGGGATCCACGCGCATCATCGCTTGCCCTTCTGCGAGGGGCCCCCACCGGGCCCGAGGCGGTCGCGCAAGTCCCGGATCCGCGCGCGGACGTCCCGGAACTTCGGCATCTCGTTCTGAACCGCCAGAAGAGATTCGAGCGCCTTCTGCGGGTTCCCGAACGCTTCATAGGCAGTCGCCAGGTCGTAGAGGATTCCCCACCGTTCCTCGGTCCCCGCTTGCGTCGCCGCGAGGCCCTTGAGGAGTTCCTCGACCGCCGGCTCTGGCTCTCCCTTGGCCAGAAAGCACAGGCCCAGGAGACCCGCGCATCGCACCCGATAGGTGAAATCGTTGGCGGCCAGCCGCAATTCTCCGATGGCGCTGTCGTACAGCTCCAGGTCCTTATAGGCGATACCCAGGTTGTAATGGGTCTCGTAGTCGGTCACCTCAAGTTGGTTGCGAATGCCCTGCTCCAGCTCGTGCAGCATCCGCTTCACCTCGGGTTCGAGGCCCGGCGGCAGACGCGTCTCTTCCCGGTCGAGCTCCTGGCTGAGCTCCCCGGCGAGATCCACGTACTCTCCCGAGGGCGCCTTGGCGTCCGTCACCCGGAACACGGGGCCCTCCCTTCTGGGACGCACCGGAGGTTCCTCTCGCGGGGCCGGGGCCAATCGGTCGACCTCCGCCAGGAGCTGCTGGGCCACGGCCTGCTCCGGATCGCGACGGAGAATACCCTGGAGGATGACCCGGGCTTCCTGCGCCATTCCTTGCTTGAGATAGAACCTCGCCTCCTGCAACTCCTCGGCGAGCTTCTGTGGCGCAACGCGACGCGTCACAGGCTCCGCAGGACGTTCCACGAGCCCGCTGAGGTCCCCCAGAGTCTCCTCGGGATTGAGTTCGATGGTCGCCGGCTCGGCCTCGTCGCCGGTGTCGACCTCTCCGGCCGACGGGAAGATCTGCAGCGCCTCCGACTCGTCCGGGACGAGACGTTCCTCGGCCGCCACGTCTTCCTTCCGATCGAGCCATCCCCCGATATCCTGGGTCAGCTCTAGGGCCGGGGAGGGTTCCGGTTCCTCGGCCGGCCCAGGCAAGATCTCAAGCGTGGAACGCTCCTCTCCACCGGGGAAGACCGCCTCCAACGCCTCATCGATTTTGGCCGCCGCCTTGGCCGGGTCCAGGTAGTGCAGCCGCTCGGTGTAGAACCTCGCGTCGGCCTCGCGACGCTGCGTCCGTAACAGCTCCGCCGCCTTTACGTAGACTTGTCGGATGTCCTGCGTCTGTCCGGCGGCGACGAATCGTTCCTCGATGGCTTGGAGCTTGGGCAGGAGCTGCTCCGCCCGTCCCGGCCGCGCGAGCACTCCGGCCGCCTTGGCAATCGTCGCCTGCTGGCCCGGCTCGAGCCGGATCAGTTTCTCACAGATCTCCAAGGCGCCGGGCACGTCTCCCTTCCTGAGGAACTGGTCCAGGAGACCTTGATACTGCATCTTGGCCTCTGGCGTGATCCCCTGCTCGGCGTACATGTCCGCACACGAGAGCGATGCCTCGAGGTTCAGGGGATCGAGCTTGAGGACCTTCTTATAGACGGAGATGGCCCGCACAAAGAGGCCATCCACCCGATAGGCCTCCCCCAACCGTTTGAAGTACCCGATGGCCTCGGCTTTGTTCCCGATGCGGGCGGAGAGATCCCCGAGGGCGTTCAGGACGTTCGGGTTCTTCGCGTCCGTCCTCAGGATCGCTTCGTATTCAGCGATCGCCTTGTCCAGCTTCCCTTGCTGGACATAGGCAAGAGCGGCTTGAAGCCCCTTTCGCTTCTCCATCCTGATCCAATTTCTGCGCCAGGTGCCGTTAACCCCACCAAAATCACATAATTCGCCGTTTTAGGGTATCAGAGGGACTACCGACTGTCAAGGTACAACTCGGCGCCCGTCGGCCCCTGTGGCGAGCGGCGCGTCGGTCAGCGGCGCAACGTCCATGTGGCGGTTGCGTACCGTGTGCGCGTGAGGTCCTGAATCACTTCCCGCTCCCGGTCGGTGAGTTCCCCGGGCTCGAATCGCGCGCCAGCCCCCTCCTCGAACCCCGCCTGAACCGCCCGCGTGACCTCCTCCCACAGGGGGAACCGCCCGAGGAGCGCCTGAAGAGTAGTGGCCCGTCGTTCGAGATCGCCCCCCCGGGGGAAAACCGCCTCCCAGGCAGGCCGGTCCATCTCGATCAGGAGAGAACCGTGCTGCAGGAGCGCCTTGTCGAACCGCCGCTGCGCCGACCCGATCAGCTTGCGCCCGCCGACGGTCAGCTCATACCGCGACGTGGACAGGAAACAGAGGCCCCCCGCCTCCTGAGGGGTCTGCCCACGACTGATCGTCGCCGGCACCCCCAGACGCTGCACGGCGAGGAGGAGGCAGCGGCTGATCCAGCGGTAATCCGTGAGGACTCCGCGGTGGCCTGCCGGCGTCGGAAGAGCGAGGCTGTAGGTGAGTTCGTGCTGGTGCAGCAGGGCCCGGCCACCCGTCACCCGGCGGACGACGCCCACCCCGCGCCGCCCGCACGCCGCAAGGTCGACCGCACCGTGCGCCGCTTGATTGTACCCTAAGGAGACAGTCGGAACACTCCACCGGTACAGCCGCAGCGTCGGGGGAGCCCAGCCCTCGGCACACCCGCGGGCCAGCGCCTCGTCGACGGCCATGTTGGTCGGGCCATCGCGAGGTCCGTCCACCAGCAGACGCCAGCGCCCCTGGGGAGCACCGCCGCGCAATCGCCCGGGGCGGTCCGAGCGGGCGTCATTCCTTCTCGAGGTCACGATGCCGGACTCCCACCGCATGCCCCTCTGCCTGAGACCGCCGCGCCAGGTACTCGGCAGCACTCACCGACCGGTGACGCCCCCCCGTGCAGCCCAATGCGATGGTGAGATACGCCCTGCCTTCGTTGAGATAATACGGCAGGGCGAATCGGAGAAAGCTCCAGAGCTGGTCAAGATAGGTCCGACTGGCCGGATCATCGAGGAGGAACCGTGCCACCTCGGAATCCTGTCCGGTCAAGGGCCGCAATGCGTCGCAGAAATGGGGATTGGGAAGGCAGCGCAGATCGAAGATGAGATCGGCGTCGGGGGGGAGACCATGCCGGTATCCGAAGGAGACAAGGGTGATCGTCGTCTTGCTGCCCGGACGATCGTCGCGGAAGTCGCTGACCAGCAGGCGTCGGAGATCGTGGATGGTAAGGTCACTGGTATCGAGAACCATGTCCGCCGCCGCCTTGAGCTTGGCCATGCGCTGCCGCTCCAGGGTGATGCCCTGGAGCACCGAGCCCTGGGGGGCGAGGGGATGGGGCCGACGGCTCTCGCTGAAGCGGCGCAGCAGGACCTGATCATTTGCTTCCAGGAAGGTCACGCGCACGGCGTGCCCCCGCTGCCGCAAGACCACCAGGACGTCCTGCAGGGGCCCGAGGAACTCGCCCTCCCGCACGTCGACGACGAAGGCCACCCGATCGATCCGCTGTTCCGAGTGGGCGCAGAGATCCGCGACCGTGGGGATCAGGGAGGCGGGCAAATTGTCGATGCAGAAGATGCCGACGTCTTCCAGGGTCTTGATCGCCTGGCTCTTCCCGGCTCCCGACATCCCCGTGACAATGATGCACTCCATCGGTTCGCAGCCGACGGTTCACAGTGAATGATGTTCACACCTCAGGCTCGATCAGGCCGTAATCGCCCTCGTGCCGTCGGTACACCACATTGACCTCATCCGTCTGGGCGTTCCGAAAGACATAGAAATCGTGGCTCAAGAGCTCCATCTGCAGGATCGCCTCATCCAGGGACATCGGTTTCATGGCGAAGCGCTTGGCCCTGACGATCCGCGAGTCCTCCCCCGTCCCAGGAGGCGCTCCGGGGCCCCGCGGTCGCGCGCTCCGGTTGCCGTGGGACATGATCTTCCCCTTGTACGTTTGCACTTGGCGCTCGAGCTTCTCCACGACCCGGTCGATGGAGGCGTACAGATCCTCGCTACTCTCCTCTCCCCGGATGGTGAGGTCTCGCACCCGCAGCGTGACTTCGGCGATCTGACGATGTTTCTCCACCGAGAGGACGACGTGCGCAGAGGTGATCCGGTCGAGGTACTTCTGCAACCTCCCCACCTTCTCCTCGGCATACCGGCGGAGGGCCTCGGTCACCTCGAGATTGCGACCGGTGAGCACGATGTGCACGCGTGAATCCCCCCGGGGAAGAAAACAGCGACCGGGCGCTCGAGGAGAATCAATACTTCCGACGCCGGCTGGAGGAAGGAATCTTGAGCTGTCCCCGATACTTGGCGACCGTCCGACGGGCGATGTCAATCCCCTGCTGCCGTAAGATCTCGACGATCTTCTGATCCGACAGAGGCTTCCCCGTGTCTTCTGCGGTCAGCAGCCTTCGGACCAACTCCTTCACGGTCAGGGAGGAAACCGCTTCGCCATCGACGGCCTGCACGCCGCGATGGAAGAAGTATTTGAGCTCGAAGAGGCCCTGGGGCGTGTGGACGTACTTGTTGGTGGTGACCCGGCTCACGGTAGACTCGTGCATCTGGATGTCTTCCGCTACCTCCTTGAGGGTCAGCGGCCGCATGGAGGTAATCCCCTTCTCCAAGAACTCCCGCTGGAACTGCACGATCGACTGGCTCACCTTGAAGAGGGTCCGCTGGCGTTGTTCGATGGACCGGATCAGCCATAGAGCGGACCGCATCCGGGCCTCGACGTACTCTCGGGTCTCCTTCGAACTCCCACCCCCCCTGTGCAAGAGGGTCCGATAGTACGGGCTGATCCGGAGGCGGGGCAGGCCGTCCTCGTTCAAAACGATCACAAACCGGTCGTCCACCTTGAGGATGTAGACATCGGGGGTGATGTAGCGGGGTTCCTCGGTATTGAAGGCGCGGCCCGGCTTGGGCTCGAGGGAACAGATCAGGAGGAGGGCGTCGTGCACCGCCTTGATGGGGATCTTCAACTTCTCCGCAACTCGCGCGAGATGTCGCCCCTCTAATTCGAGGAGATGGTCGGCGATCAACGTCCGGGCCAGGGCGACCTCCGGTCCCCCCGTCAGGCCGTCGAGCTGCAACAGGAGACACTCGCGCAGATCGCGCGCCGCCACCCCGGCGGGATCCAAGCCCTGGACCACCTTGAGCGCTCCTTCGATGGCGGCGAGCGGGGCCGACGTCTTGCCTTTGAGCTCCTCCAGGGTGACCCCCATGTACCCGTTCTCGTCGAGATTACCGATGATCTCGGTGGCCCACCGGATGCACGTGGGATCCGACGTGGAGAGGTGTAGCTGAAAGAGGAGGTGGTCCCCCAAAGAGCGAGGTCGCGTCATGCGCTCCTCGGGCGACCACCGCTCGACCTCCTCCCGCGGATACTCCCGCCGATAATCGGATGCATCCTGGAGGTAGCTCTCCCAATCGAAATCGGAGATCCGATCCTCCCCTTCCTCGCGGCCCTCCTCGGCCGGCGCCTCGGCCGGCGCCTCGGCCGACACGCTGCCCTCCTCGACCAATTCCTCCTCCAGGATCGGATTCTCTTCCATTTCCTGCCGCACCGCCTGGAGCAATTCGAGCCGCGAGAGCTGCAGCAACCCAATCGCCTGTTGGAGCGATTGGGTCATGATCATCCGCTGAGTCTGGCGGAGATTGAGGCGCAGTTCCATCGCCATGGTCGGTCAGCCCATCATGGAC
>DASRUH010000066.1:0-30487 GCA_035655535.1 Methylomirabilis sp. (SeqCode) | reverse complement strand
TTGCCTTCAGGATCAGGGGAGCCGATAGGCCGATGTTCATCGCGAGCAGCGGCTTCAAGCTCGCGCCGTCGGCGTGGTAGGCCCAGGCCAGCGCCCCACCGACGACGGGCAGCCCCAGAAACTGCACGACCCACACCCAGTCCGAGAACGTCGGATGACGCTCGATCTTCGGAGTGTTGGCGAGCTCGGCGAGCCGCACGATGTTCAGCAGAAAGGCGCCCAAGAATCCGTAGCCGAAGGCAGCCAGGGCTGTCATTGCGGTCTCCACGCGGGATCACGTCGCAGTCGAACGGAACTGGTCAACAAGGCGTTTCACGGACGAATGCGTCTTTCGGTAATGCGCGCGTGTGGCGTATAGGGCTCGCCCCTGGGCGTCCGGTATCCTCGACCTGACCACCAGCTCGGGCATGCCTTCGATGATCTGAAGGACCCGGGCCGGATTGAGGCCTGTCTCCCGGCTCACGCCCTCGACCGTTCGCCAGGAATAGCGGGGATTCGCAAGAGCCGCGAGTACTCGCTCCGTCTCTTCCATCAGTTACCTCCTGTCTGCCGCGTTTGCGAAGGCCGCCGTCGTGAAATCCGTTGAAGTGATCGAGGATATTCGTCGCGTCGGTTTCCGTGTGTAAACGGCGCGTCACCGACATGCTCCCATTCCGGCAACCGAACGCGTGCCCATGCCCGGGATGCGGGACATCCCCGCAGCCGACCTGTCCGTCACCCACCTCCTCGCGCCCGCCGTCATGGAGATCAGGCGTCCCTCACCATCCGTGTGCCCGACGGCAGGCATTCTAGCGCTTGATCGCGATCTGTTCCGCCGTGTCCGGTCCTACCGGAACGCTCTCTTCGGTCACGCCGTTCTGAACGAGGAGATAGGCGAGAACGGCCCAGTAGTCCTCTTCGGGCAAACCGCCGGGGTCGTCGAGGGGCATCAGGAAGCGGATGTATTTCGGGCGGCAGGATCTGATCCATAACCTCGGGGAGGACGGTGGTCGGCGCCGCTTGATCCGGGCCGGCCGGCCCAGTGCGGGCACGCCCTGACGCGACGGCGGGGAGAGCCTACAGGGGAAGGGTGCGGGAGTCAAGGGGGGTCCGGAACACGTTGGAGTGGGGCCGGTACGGACCGGGCGCGTCAATTTGACAGTCCCCGGGCGAGCACCCAGAGACCGGGCCCAATACCGGTGCGGACATCCCGCAGTGCACCCCTTTGGCCTCCTCTGCCATCTAAGCAGATGGAGGAGAAATCCGTGAAACTTTGGCACACACTCTTCATTGTGACGTTCGTGTTGGTATACGGCACATTGAGCCTGGCGCTCGTGGGGAGCCTGGCCCTGGAGGCTGCCAGGAGCTTCACGGGTGCCACCCGGCCGGCCGGCGGCCGGTTGAGGAGGAGGGGAAGCCTGGTCGGGGCCACGGTCCTGGTCAGTCTGGTGGCGGGGCTCTGGACCATTCTGGCTTTTCGGGGGCTCCCCTAGGGGAGAATCCTGGGGAGCAAAAAAAAGATGGGTGCGGGACAATCGAGGGGCTGCGAAGGGGGAGAAGATGGCACGATGCTTGCTGATCTTTTCATAGCGAACAGGCCGTCTTCTGCGAGGATTATCATGCTCAGTACGGTCATTCTGATTGCGCTCGCCCTCGGCTTCCTGGTCTTGGCGGCAAGGAACGGTTAAGGCTCCTTCTCGACGCCCGATAACTCTTTTCCTTTTCATCTCCCCAGCCGTGGAATACAATCCCGGCACGCGTGTTCCCGTACAGGGTGCGGCGTGAGGGATCCGCGAATTCTTGCGAGAGGTGCGGGGGTTCGCTGCCCCGGATCCGAGAGAGGAGCACACGATGCCGCCAATCATGCCGCCCGACAAGGCACCACACGTCCCGATGCTGGGACTCAAGACGCTCTGGTTCCAGGTCGCGGGGACGATCTGCAATCTCCGGTGCAGCCATTGCTTTATCTCGTGTTCACCGGAGAATGACTCCCACACAATGATGACGCGCAGCCAGGTCCAACGCTACCTGGCGGAGGCGCGGGAGCTGGGCGTCGAGGAATTCTACTTCACCGGGGGGGAGCCCCTCCTGAACCGGGAGCTCCCCGGGATCCTCGCGGACGCCCTGCACATCGGCCCGACCACGGTCTTGACCAACGGGATGCTCATCACGGCATCGATCGCCCGGGTGATGCGGGAGATTCAGGATGCGTCCGCTCACCCCCTGGAATTCCGGGTCAGCCTCGACGGCTCGACGGCCGAACAGAACGATGCGATCCGGGGGAAAGGAGTCTTCGGAAAGGCCACCCAGGGCATCCATAACCTGCGCGCGGTGGGATTCGAACCGATCCTCACCGCGTGCCAGATTGATGAGCATCAGGATCCGAACGCGTTCCGCCGCGGGTTCGAGGACCTGGCACGGCGGGTGGGCCAGGTGACGCCCCGGCTGAAGATCCTGCCCCCCCTCTTCCTCGGGGCCCTGGAGAAGAGCGTCAGACCCTACCGGGCCACAGAACGCGTCACGGACGCCTGTTTCGTCAACTATTCCTGGGAAAGCCTGCAGTGCTCCACCTGCCGGATGGTGACGTCGGAAGGGGTGTATGTCTGCCCCATCCTCCTTGACGAGCCGACGGCCAGGATGGGCCAAACGATCCGCGAGACCCTCCGGCCCTTCCCCCTGGCTTATTCCGCCTGCTACACCTGCAGGGTGCAGGGGCTCTCATGCGCGAATCCGTCGGAACCGCACGCTCCCGTCCGCCCCGCCCGCGAGGTCACCCGGGCGGATGTCCAGCAATTTTACGCCGAGGCGGCCCTCGAGCCCAAGCCGGCGCTCTGTTGTCCCGGGGGGTACGATGGTGCGGAGACCGCCCATATCCCGGAAGTGGTCCTGCAGCGCGCCTATGGCTGTGGCTCGCCGATGGGGATGGCGGAGCTCGCCCCGGGAGAGATCGTGGTCGATCTGGGCTCCGGCGCCGGTATCGACGTCTTCGTGGCGGCCAAGAAAGTGGGAAAAGACGGCACAGTCGTCGGCGTCGACATGACCCCCGAGATGCTGGCCCAGGCCCTGGGAGCCGCCGGCCAGGTGGCGAGGAATCTCGGGTACCGCAACACCGAGTTCAGGCACGGCTATCTGGAGGAGATCCCCGTGGACGACGCATCGGTCGATCTGGTGACCTCCAATTGCGTCCTGAACCTGTCCACCGATAAGGGGAAGGTGTTCCGGGAAATCGGCCGGATCCTCCGGCACGGAGGCCGATTCGTGATCGCGGATATCGTCTCGGAGAAGCCGGTCCCCCGGGAGTGGCAGGGCGACAAGCATCTGTGGGGCGAGTGCATCGCGGGCGCCCTTGCGGAGGAGGCATTTCTCGCGGCGGCGCTGGAGGCCGGGTTTACCGGCCTGCAGATCCTCACGAGAACCTTCTACCGAGAGGTCGCAGGGCAGAACTTTTACGCCCTGACCGTCCGCGGCTGGAAGGTTCAGAGGGGGTCGACCTGTGTCTATATCGGCCAACAGGCCATCTATCTCGGGCCGTATGCGCAGGTCTCGGACGATGACGGGCACACCTACCCACGCGGGGTCCCTTGCGAAATCTGCACGGACACCTCCGCGAAGCTCGCGTCGTCTCCCTATGGGGGACAGTTTGTGATCACCGGGCCTCCGCCCGCTCAGGCGGGCGAGCGGGCCTGCGGCCCGTCATCCAGTGGAGAGCGGTGCTGCTAGGGAGGGTGGATGGGGAGTGCAACGTTCTACGTGCAATATTCAAGGTTCAACGTGCAATGTTCTACGTTCTCGTGAATAGTGATGGGTGGATGGTGACTAGAAGGTTCAAGGTTCAAGGTTCAATGTTTGACGTTGCACGTTGAACGTTGAACGTTGCACGTTGCACCACGGGGGTGGCATGAAGGGGTTTCGCTGGTTGAACGATCTGACCAACAGCGTGCTGGTGCAGCTCTTCAAGCATCTCCCGTGGCTGGCCGAGCGGTGGGCCAAAGGCCATCGGTTCGTCGAGGGCAAAGGGATCCCCTGGGCGCCCCTTGGCAAACCCCTTCGAGAAAGCTGCATTGCCATGGTGACCACGGCGGGCGTCCACCTGAAGTCCCAGCCGCCCTTCGACATGGAGGACCCGAACGGGGATCCGAGCTTCCGGGCCTTTCCGTCGGACGTCCACGCAGCCGATCTCACCATCACCCACAAGTACTACGATCACAGCGCGGCGGACCGGGACATCAACGTCGTCCTCCCCATCGACCGGCTCCGGGAGCTCAGAGATGAGGGGATCATCGGAGGGATCGCGCCGACCCTGTACAGCTTCATGGGCCACATCGACGGCCCGCACCTGAAGACCCTTATCGGAGAGACCGCGCCTGAGGTCGCGCGGCATCTGGTTCAGGAGCGGGCCGACGCCGCTTTTCTGACGCCGGCCTGAGGCCTGTGCAACCAGGCCGTGGGCCTGCTCCAGCGTGCGATCGAAGCCGGGGGGATTCCCACCATCGGGATCACCCTCCAGAAGGCGGTGACGGAGGCGGTCAAACCCCCCCGGACGCTTTCCCTCCGGTACCCCTTCGGGCATCCCCTGGGAGAGGCGCTCCACGTCCGGCAGCAGCGGACGATCCTGCTCGAGGCGCTCAGGGCCCTGGAGACGATCAGGGAGCCGGGGACGATCCTCGAACCCGGGTACGTCTGGCGGCGGCATCGCTTCGATTGAGGACGGCCGGACGGGGTGTCGGGTGTTGTGACAATGGAGCAATAGAACATTAGACCGCAATGGGGCATTTCGATTGCACGATCACTCTATTGTCTACTGTTCCATTGCTCCAAAGTAAACGCACTGTGTGCGTTTACTTTAGGCGGGTATCGTGCGCGGCACCCACTTGTCGATGAACTCCTGGAGCTTGGCGGGCTCGACCGGCTTCGAGGCGTAGTCGTCCATGCCGGCGGCGAGACACTTTTCGCGGTCCCCTTCCATGTTGTGGGCGGTCATGGCGATGATAGGGGTGTGACGCGTCGCTCCTTCGTGCGTGCGAATCTCGGCCGTGGCCTGATACCCGTCCATC
Source organism: Methylomirabilis sp. (SeqCode) (assembly GCA_035655535.1). Classification (GTDB taxonomy): domain Bacteria; phylum Methylomirabilota; class Methylomirabilia; order Methylomirabilales; family CSP1-5; genus CSP1-5. The sequence goes on along the minus strand of DASRUH010000066.1, from coordinate 25,454 downwards.
TCCGGCATCTGACAATCCATGAAGACAAGGTCGTAGGCGAGCTGCGCGGCCCGCTCGACGGCTTCCCGGCCGCTACACGCGACGTCCACGCGGCAGCCGAGTTCCTCCAGCATGCCCGCGGCAACCTTCCGGTTCACGATGTTGTCCTCGGCCACGAGGACGTACGCCCGATTGTGGTGGCTCGTCTCCACGGGCGGCGGTGTCTTCGCCGCGCGAACCTCGGCGAGGGTATGGCGCGTGATTAACGGGGTGGACAGGTTTTGGGTCCTGGCTCCCCACACGGTGGTCAACGTATCCATCAGTTCGGATGGGCGCACCGGCTTGACGAGATAGGCCGCAAATCCCGCCTCCCCCAGGCGTCGCGCGTCGCCCCGATGGCCGATGGACGTCAGCATGACCAGCACGGTTTCCCGCAACGCGGGGTCGGCTTTGATCGCCCGCGCCAGACTTTCGCTATCCATGCCCGGCATCTGGCCGTCCAGGACGGCTATCCGGTATGCGTCGCCCAACCCGCTGGCCTCCCGCAGGGCCGCCAGCGCCTCATTGACCGACGGACAGCTGTCCGCGCGCAAGCCCCAGCCGGCGACCTGTTCGACCAGCACGCGGCGGTTGATCTCGTGGTCGTCCACGACCAGCACCCGGGCCCCCGCGAAATCGGCGGCCGGGAGGGCTTGCGCGGCGGCCTGATGATCCAGGGGCAGGCGGACCTCGAGCCAGAACGTCGATCCTTCGCCCGGGCGGCTCCAGGCCCCCACGCGCCCCCCCATCAGCTCTGCCAGGTGCTTCGAGATCGACAGCCCGAGCCCGGTGCCCCCATACCGGCGGCTGGTCGAGGCATCGGCCTGGGTAAACTTGTCGAAGATGCGTTCGAGCTGGTCCGCAGAGATGCCGATCCCGGTGTCCTCGACCACCAGCCGGAACCGGCCGTCGCGGTCGGTGCGTTCCCGACACTCGACGGTGATCAGCACATGCCCCTGATGCGTGAACTTGACGGCATTGCCGAGCAGATTGGTCAGCACCTGGCGAATGCGGCCCGCGTCGCCGATCACACGGCGCGGGACGTCCGGGGGGTAGCGCACCATCAGCTCCAAGTCCTTCTCGCCCGCCCGGACAGCGAGGAGTTCCGCCACCTCCTCGACGGCCAAGCGGAGGTCAAAGGGGATCGGCTCCATCACCAGCATCCCCGCCTCGATCTTGGAGAAGTCGAGGATGTCGTTCAAGATGGTGAGGAGCGACGCCGCGCTCGACCGCACGGTCTCGGCGAACTCGCGCTGCTCGTCCTTCAGGTCCGTTCCCAACAGCAGATGCGTCATCCCGAGAATGCCGTTCATGGGGGTGCGGATCTCGTGGCTCATGGTGGCGAGGAACTCGCCCTTGGCCCGGTTGGCCCCCTCGGCGGCTTCCTTCGCCTTCTGCAGCGCCGCCTCGGTCCGCTTCAATTCGGAGATGTCGATCCCGGCAAAGACCGCCGCCTGCCCCTGCAGGTACTTCTGGGCGACGACCAGGAAGCTCCACTCGGCGCCCTTGATCTGGGCCTTGATTTCCCGCGCGGTCTTCCAATTTTCGCTGTCAAAGAACTCCTGCACGAATCCGGTGAACTCGGAACTCGTGCCCATGAAGCCGATTTCCTTGCCGACGAATTCCTCCGGCGGGAGGTTGAAGATCGACGCCAGGAACCGGTTGACGCCGAGGTAGCGCAAATCCGATCGGATCCAGGAGACCCATGCCGGCACCGCATCCAGCACCGCCCGGAGCTGGTCCCTGGCCTGCTGGAGGTCCTCCTCGATGCGCTTCCGTTCGGTGATCTCCCGGGCCAGTTCCTCGTTCGCCCGTTCGACCCGCAGGGCGTGATCCGCGAGTTTATGTTGGATCTCCTCGAGGCGGGTCACCGCGTGCGCCTCCTCGCGGGTGCGCTGCTGCTCCCGACGGACCCGGTCCACGAGGTAGCCGTAGAAGGCGGCCGCCGTGAAGATAAACGGGATGCGGATGAGCAGGCGCGAGCTCGACAGCGCAACGGACACGCCGGTGGTCGAGAGGGCGAAGAGATACGCGAGGCACACGACGACCGCGCCGATGGCGATCAGCCCCAGACTCTCGCCGATCGCCGCCAGGAGGAGGACCAGGAAGTAGAGAAAGAAGAACTCGGGGCTGAAGCGGCCGCTGAAGAGCAGGGCCGCCGTGATCCAGAGGGTGTCGCCGAGGACGACGCTCGCGTAGAAGGCAATGGAGTCCGTGATGCGCCCGGGGAGCTGGCTTATCACCACATTCGAGATGAGCGCCGCGACGATGAGCAGGATCAGGCCGGCGGGCGGCGACGAGAAGTCGTGCTCGACCAGCAGCAGGTAGGCCATGGCGATGATGAGGGTGTAGCGGAGCAGGGCGAATGCCCGAACGCGCGGCCATTTCTCCACGACTGCTCGCACGGTGTTCGGCCCTCCCGGGGAACCTCTGCGCGGGCGGTACGCTCGGCGCTCACCGCCTCTGGGACCCTTCCCCCCATCCCTAGCAAGACAGGTGCCAAAGCCCAGCCGCTGCCCTGGTCCATCTCGGGCCCCGGCGACCTCCCGTCCCCGCCCGGGCCGCCCACACAAGCGACGCCGAACTCCCGCGCTTGATTCCGCGCGTCCGGTGGAGTATTGTGCCCGTACACCCGGTATGCGGCAGCAGCGCGGCGATGACACGGACGGAGACCGTGAGCATCATCATTCCCGTCCTCAATGAAGCCCCGAACCTCCGGCGGCTCCTCCCCGACCTGGCACGGACCTGTCCCGATGCGGAGGTCATCGCCGTGGACGGGGGATCGACCGACGAGACCGTGCCGGTCGCTGCCCGGTTTCGCTTCGTGCGACTCGTCGCGAGCGCGCGCGGGAGGGCCAGGCAGATGAACGCCGGCGCGCGGGAGGCGGGAGGGGAGATCCTCCTCTTCCTGCATGCGGACACCCTCCTGCCCGACGGCGCCCTCGGTGCCGTTCAGGCGGCCCTGGCCGATCCGCGGGTCGTCGGGGGACGGTTCGACGTTCGCCTTGACGGCCCCCGGGCCGTCTTTCGCGTCATCGCCTTTTTCATCAATCTCCGGTCCCGGCTGTCGCGCATCGCCACCGGCGACCAGGCCCTTTTCGTCCGGAGGACAATCTTCGCCAAGATGGGGGGGTTTCCCGGGATCCCCTTGATGGAGGACGTGGAATTCTCCAGACGGCTCAAGCGCCGCGGCGCTATTGCGTGTCTTCGGCTGCGCGTCACCGCCTCGGCCCGCAAGTGGGAGCGGGAGGGCGTGCTGCGCACCATCCTGCTGATGTGGACGCTCAGGCTCCTGTACTTTTGCGGCGTGGACCCGGCTCGCCTCCACCGCTACTACTACGGGTGCCCGCCGCCACCCGACTGACCGGAGGTCCGAATGGGCACGGCAATTGCACTTTCCTGGGGCGGCCCATCGGCTTCAGCCGGGTCGAGGTGCGTTCCCCCGGGACACTCACGAGAGTAAACGGACGGCCGCATGAAGTGGTTCAAGCGCGAAAAGTCCTACGATCGCTTTGCGATCCTCGCAGCGGCGGAGAAGGCGCGGACGAAGGGAAGGGTCCGGAAGGCGATCGCCGAGTACCGGAAGGTGCTTGAGATCGATCGGGGCGACTTCGAAATCCACGGAAAGATCGCACCGCTCCTCGCCGAGCGCAAGCAGCTCGCCGGTGCCTGGACGAGCTTCGTCACCGCGGCAGAGGGCTACCTGCGCGAGGGGCATGGCGACAAAGCCCTCAGCATGTACACGCAGGCGGCACGCTATATGCCCCGCCAGATCGAAGTCTGGGAATCGATCGCCCGCCTGCAGGTCGGTCGCGGGCGTCCGCCGGACGCCGTGAAGGCCCTCATCACCGGCAGCCGCTACTTCCGTCGCAAGCAGGACCGGCCGCAGGCGATCCGCCTGCTCCGCAGGGCCTTCGAAACCGAACCGTGGCATTTTGAAGCGACGCACATCCTCGCGCGGCTGCTCATCACGGTCGGAGATCGGCGTGAGGCATTGCAGCTCCTGGAAGGCCTCGCCGAGCGATCTCAGGGCCGCAATTTGCGGCGCGCATGCGCCACCCTGTTCCGGATGGCCCCGAGTCTCGGCGCGGCATGGCGATGGCTCAAGGCGGCCGTCTCCGCACGTGAGATCCCCTTTCCCCGACGATCGTCCTGGGACATGCCGGCCCTCAGGCAGCCCCGACGGGTTCGTCCGGTCCGCGTGGCCTGCCTGGGCATTTCCCTCCTGGGCATCGTCCTGATCGGCGCGACCCTCAACATTGATGTGGGTCCGCAGGCGTACTACGTCCTGCTCGCCGGCAGCGGCCTCGCCCTGGCCGGCCTCGCCTCCTACCTGTACTTCTAATTCCTCTGCGGTTCGGATCATCTCCTCTCGGTCTCAGCTCGGAGGCGACTCGGGCCGAGTGCCGTCCAGGATGAGGGACTTGAGGGACGTGCCTTCGAGGGTCGCGGTGACGGCGCGATCCACCTCGTGGAGGACCGCATCCACCGCCTCAGCCTGGTCCCCGGCAACGGGCAGGCTGTGCGCCTCACCGAATGTGCGGAGCGTATCCAGGATCTCTTTGACGCTGATGCGCTCGAGGTCCCGTCCCGGCACATACACCTGCCCGTCCGAGACGGCCAGGAGCAGGCGGCGTCCCACCAGGACCTGCAGCAACTCGGCCACGAGTTGCGCGGGCGCCCTGAATCGCTTGGCCAGGTCGGCCGCGCTCAACGGCGGCTTCCCGAGCAGGAAGTGCTGTCCGATCACCACCATGATCCGCAGGGCCAGCCGCTCCCGGTCCGCCACGGTGGTCGTGGACACCCTGCGGCCCCCCTGGTAGACGTCGAGGTGCTGATGCGCGTACGCCACTTCTGCTCCCAACAGGACGATGAGCCACCCGGCATAAAACCAGAAGAGAAACAGGAGCAGGATCGCGAAGCTCGAGTAAATCGCGGTGTATTGCGTCGACGAGACCACAAAGGCCGCAAAGCTCCATCCGGCGCTGACCCAGAGAACGGCCGCCACCAGGCCCCCCAGCAGGGCAGAGGGGAGCCTCACCGCGGTATTCGGCATGAAAACGTACAAGAAGGTGAATGCGCCCCAGAGGGTGAGGTACGGCACCAGCCTGAGCCCGGCCAGGATCAGTGTCCCGAAGGGTTCCATCGCCATGAGGGCCTTGACCACCGTGGAGCTCTGCATGGATGCGATCATGGCCAGACCCGCAAAGACCAGCACCGGCCCCACCAGGAGGACGCTCAGGTAATCGCTGAATTTCCGGGCAAGCCGCCTCGGCGTCTTCACCCCCCAGATGCGGTTGAAGGAGTGCTCGATGTTTCCCATCAACGACACGATGGTGATGAACAGGGTGGCGAGTCCCACCGCGCCGAGGGCCCCCACATTCACGTTGTTCACGAACGAGACGAGACGCATGGTAATCTCGTTGGCGCTCGGGCCGAGGGGCGCAAGCAACTCGGCGAGGGTCGGTCGCAGGCGGTTCTGGACGCCGAAGGCCTTGAGGACCGAAAAGGCGACGGCCAGGAAGGGCGCGATGGAGAGGAGGATGGAAAACGTCAGGGCGGACGCCTGGAGCGACAGCCGGTTGTCCACAAATCCCTGCGTCACGATGGATACGAGTCTGAGCTGTCGGTAGAGAAACCGCAGCGGCGCCGTGAGCTCCCCCAGCTCGCGCTGCCACACGTCTTTCACTATCAGGGTGTTCAATCGGTCGAGATAGCTGTTCATCCTGGTACTCACGGTCGCTCTGCACCCACGCGGCTCAGGACCCGAAAACAAGAAGCCTTCCGGTCCCACTCCGTCCCGGAAGGCCCGTGAGGTCGGTTCCGATGGTCCCGGAGCGACGGGGGGGATGCCTCCCCTGCCGGGACCGTCAGCGCGTGCCGGTAATGTAGCCCTTGAGCTGCTGGATCAAGAAATTCTTGTCCTCGATCTCGGCCTTGACCAGATCGCCGATCGAAATGACGCCAATGACCGTGTCCCCCTCGAGGACCGGAAGGTGCCGGACGCGCTTGTCCGTCACGACCGCCATGCACTCTTCGATCGTCTGCTCGGGACGGACGGAGAACACCTTGGACGTCATGATCTCGCGGACGGGCGTGTCGAGCGAGGATTTTCCTCGGAGGATGACCTTGCGCGCATAATCCCGCTCCGAGATGATGCCGACCAACCTGCCCTCCTCCAACACCAGGAGGGCGCCGACCTCCTTGTCGGCCATCAGCTGCAGGGCCGCGTACACGGAGGCATCGGGGGCGATCGACCAGATCCCTCGGCCTTTGGACTCGAGAAGGTGGCGGACGATCCTCATCGCTCGACCTCTGCCGGTCTCCTGTGGCACCCATGCACGGAAGCGCGACAGGCTCCCGTGCGCGATCACGCCACAGCCCGCCCTCCGGGCGTGGTGTCGCTCCGGCAGCAACAGCAGCATACCTTCGGGGGGTTTTAGTATCCTTGACAGGACCCTGAGTGTCAAGCCCCCAGTGACCGCAGGCCCCCACCGCGACCGACCGATCACCGCGTCGTCTTCACGTGCTTCAGCGCGACAGAATTGATACAGTACCGCTTGAAGGTCGGTGCGGGACCGTCGTCGAACACGTGACCGAGGTGGGCGTCACACGCGCTGCACAGCACTTCCACCCGGCGCATACCCACGCTGTTATCCGGTTCCGCGCGCACGTTCTCTGGCGCGATGGGCGTCCAGAAGCTCGGCCACCCCGTGCCGGAATCGAACTTGGTCTCCGAACTGAAGAGCGCGTTCCCACAACAGACGCACCGGTACTCCCCCGCCTCCTTGCTGGCATGGTACGTGCCCGAGAAGGGTCTCTCGGTCCCCTTCATGCGACAGATCCGGAACTGCTCCGGGGTCAGTTCCCGCCGCCACTCGTGTTCCGACTTGGATACCTTGGCCATGCCTGGCCCCTCCCGCGGCGCCATCGCGCCGCAACAAGGAAATACACGTTAGGGAACCGGCTGCCCGCCCACGCGCGTCGTCAGCTCGCGATCCACGTGCCACATGGCGCGGCAGTCGTCCTCGTTATACCCGAGGGCCTGTGCGAGCGCAGGTGCATTCCCGCCCTCGAGATACTCCCAGTAGCAGACCATCGACTCAAAGGCGTCGAATCTCTCTTGCCGCCATCGAAACCCGAGGGCGGGCGCCACGGATTTCAGGGAGAAAGTCGGGACCGGCAAGTAGACGGCCGCCTTGATCACCCGCATCAGGTCCACGCATGAGGAGAGGATGCGTCGCACGGCCGGCGCCAGGTGAGGCCACCGCTCCATGACCTGGGCCATCTGCCCGGTTTCATAATCGCTCCAGTGGTAGAGGCGCGTCTCCCCTCCCCCGCCGACGTACTCCGCAAACTCTGCAAAGATCCTCCCTTCGTCCGCCGCCCCCCGGGCGAGAAGCCGGACATAGTCATGCTGCTCCGCATCCCAGACCCCGATAAGATAGACGTGCGGGGGCTCCGTTGGATGCACGTCGTCCGACGTCTCGAAGTCGATGTACAGGTGCCGCGCGGCGCGGGGAATCTGTAGCCGGCCGCCGGGCTTGAGCACCGGCAGACCCGACCGGTAGGCTTGCGCCACGTAGTAGGCCTGAGCGCCCGATCGGTCTCCCAGGATGGCGCAGATCTCCTCCAGTCGAAGCTCCCAGAGTGCGTCGATCCCATGAATCCCCGCGGCCCGCAGGCGTTCCCGCTCCCGGCTGCCAACCCCGGCCAGCAGGACCAAATCCTTCCTGCGCGCGACCAGCGCATTCCCGTACACCCGCCAGGGTGACTCGGTGACATCGGGCGGCCGCCCGGGCTCGGGGACCATCGTCCCCTCACGGATCGCCCTCCACGTCGCGAGGACCGCCTCCACCTCTTTCCCCGTTGCGGCGACCGGGACCTGTTCGGTGGCGTCCTTCAGGGCGACCGTCACCGCGACCGGGACGTATCCCTGGGTCTTCCCGAGGATCCGATTGTAGAAAGCCGCCTGCAGCACATGGTGAGGCTGTAACGACCGGGCCCTCTTGATCTCCACCACGCGATAGTGGTATGGGCCCAGATCGGACGGCTGGCTGTCATCCCGCACTAGGAGATCCCCCTTGCCGTACGTCCCTCCTGCGAGGTCCCAGAGCTGCGGCTGGTAGATCGCCGGCGCGCCCTCCAGCAGCACCTGCAGTGTGTTCCGGAGGGCCTCGAGCCCAAAGTCCGGCACCACGGGGCGCGCATCGGGAAAGTGTTCCCGGACCCAGGCCTGCTCGTGCTCGATGCCCCGTTGCCACTTGAGCTGGTCGTACCGGCTGGTCTCATCGACGGCCTCGGCTGGCGGCGCATGATACTCGCACCAGATCCAGAAGGGATCGTGTAGCACCCGATAAACGAGCGAAGGCCGGAACAGGACCCGGCGTTCGAGCCGCTGTCCGCCCGTCGCCCGCTGCATCAGTTCTTCAACCGTCATGGCGTGCCCACCGTGCGAAATCCGGCCGCTGCCGCTCCGGCCAGCGAGAGCGATGACGCCCCGCAGGCGGCCGGGTACCACACGATACCTTGCCATACTTATCCGCAGGGAGTCCAGCGGAGACGAGCGGGAAGCGACGACGCGGACCCGGGTACTCCGCCCCTCAGGCTACCTGGATGAGTCACATCATGGAGGGAGGATGGGCGATGCGCGATCAGGGAAGGGTCGGCCGCGCCGTCGCTGCGGCGCGGGCGGTCCCGCCGTTGCTGCGGTGCGGGCGGGGGTCAGCGGCCCTGCCCGCCCGAGGGCGCGGTCGGCTCGGCGACCTGGATCTTGACCCAATCGGCAGGTCCCTTCCCCTTGGTCGTCGCCTCGGGGTCTACGTACTTGACCTCGGCCAGCAGCCCGGTCTTGAAGTCCGCGAATGTCCCCTGCTGATTGGTCAGCCGCAGCTTGCTCCTGTCCAGCCAGATCTTGGTGCGATCCGTGATCGTGGCACTCCAACTCCCCGAGGGTCCCCCGACGGTCACCGTCTGCGCCCGGGCGTCGATCGTTGCGATGGTTCCGACGACGGTTTTCTTGCCGGAGAGCCCCGGCGACTGCCCCACCGGGATAAAGATCTCGGTCGCCTTCTGTCCATGGGCGGAGGGCGTTCCGCTCCACAATACGATGGTCAACCCGGCGACGATCGTCAACACCTTGAAAATCACGACGGTCCTCCCTTCCCTTACGATGATCCGGAATTCGCTACGAGGATTCGACGAGGAACGCCCTCGCCTTCTCCTGCTCGCGTATGGCTGCTCGCGTGTGCTTCCCTTTGAAAAAGAGACTCCGGGCCGCCTTCTCCGTGAGCCGCTTTGCCTCCCGGAGGTGTGCCACGGCATCGGGGTGCAATCCCCCGCCCTCCAGCACCCGGATGCTGTCCTTGGTCTCGGCGAGCGCCCGGCGCAGGAGCTCTTTCACCTCGTCGGATGACTTGTCGAGACTTGACTGTAAGAGGCCCACGGTTTCGCGAATGTTCTCCAGGGCGTTGAGGACCCGCAGGAATGCGGCGACGGCCACGACCTGGGTGCCGTCGAGCCGAATGCCGATCCCGTTGGGGTCCCCTTGGGCCAGCAGCCGGCCAGACGGCGAGTTGTTGAACGCCTGGCCGTTAAAAAAGGCCACCGCCCCCTCGATGGTCTCGATGGCGTTGTTATGGAAGAAGGGGCCGGAATCCGCCGCCTCGACGAGCGGCGGCGTGTTGAAGGTGCCATCGCCCGGCCTCCCCAGGCCGTCATCCGGTGGGTTCCGCTCGCCGGTCAGATCCGCGGGCTGGTCGGGGAGATTCTCGACTCCCGTATTGAAGTTGGCGTTGCCGATGTTGCCCCCGCCGAAGTTCGCAGTGGCGCCGGCATTGGCATGGCACAGGTTGCACTTGCCGAGTCGGTTGTCGAGGAAGATCTCTTGCCCCCGTCTCGGGACCGTACCTTTGAGCGGCAGGGGCAACGTCAGGTCTTGCTGTCGTCCCAGCGAGAGCTGGAATGCCTCCAAGGCGTCCAGTTCTTCCTCGGTCGGGAGCCGAAAGTCGACGGCAGGGATACGATTCAGGGTCCTGGTAAAGTGCTGAATGACCGCGCCGGTGGCAAAGGACCGGAGGGATCCGTCGCCCGGGGCCCCGTCTCCGGACCAGCCGGTCCGCGGACCCTGGGGGCTGTTCACCGACGTCCGGAGGGCGAGCACGTGGGGGATGCCACGCATGACGAATTTATTCTCCAGGTCGTCGAAGCCGTCCAGGTTCTCGAGGATAAGCCCGAACTGCCGCATCAGCCTCGGGTTCTCGAAGTTCTTTTTCAGGTCCGGGTTGAATTCGGCAACAAAGAGCGCATCGGTATTCGGCAGGGTGGCGATGAAGGCCGGATCGAGGGTAAAATTATTCTGCAACGGATGGCAGGTCCCGCAGGTTCGGCCGTTGCCGTTGAACGTCTCGTTGAAGAAGATGGTTTTCCCCTTGGCGATGAGCTGGGCCTGGGGGTCAGGGGGCGGCATGGTCGTGCAGCCAATCAGCGTAATGGAGACCAGGGCAGCGGGACCGACCCACATAAGGGGATGGAACGCGCCTGATGTCGGAGGTGTGCGCTCCCGTTCCATGTTTCCTCCTCCCTGCGTGGCATTACTGCTGTCTATTCCTGTTCGGCGCGAATCTGCGACGGAATGCCCCGGTTACACAAGGCACACTCCATGCCAAGTTGACACGTTATACACCCGAGGGTAGTCATGTCCTCGAATATCCGCGGTTTCTTCGGCACCTCACCGGACCGGCTATTCCGGCAACGACCCGTCGCCGCCACATGGAACATGTAAGGCTTACACGGGAAGGGATGTAAGCTTTACATGCCGAGGAGAACCGGGGGGCCGGCACTCAGCCTCGGCGTCTGGCGTCCTGGACCATTTCCACCAATACCGTCCGGGTCTCCTGCGGGCTTTGCACCTCGCGAATGAACGGGATGCGGGTCCCGTGGATCCGATTCCCGCCCTGCAGCCGCACCTGAAAGCCGAGCCGGTCCACGGCAGTCATTTCCGCGACGTCGGCGTCCACACCGCCGAAGACGCGCACCAGGAGGAGGAGCGCATCGGCGTGATCGGCGTTCATGTGCTCGACAATGCCGGGCGCCGCGTCGGCAAGCGGGTCGGGCTCGGCCCGCACATACTCCTCGGCCGACACCCAGCCCATGACACCGAAGCCGCCGACAAAATATACGTCTCGCACCTCCATGCGGTAGAAGGCGAAGTCCCGAAAATCCACCCAGTACTGCGCGGTCTCGTACCGGGCCAGGTAGCGCCGGCGGCTCTCGTCGATCTCTGCGGTTGGGACCGGCGCCACATTTCCCATGACGGTGACGCGACTGCCGCCGAGGGGATCACCATTCCAGTCGGGCTGGGACACCAGCAGGCTGGCGCGCGGATCACCGCCAAGATTCTGGGTGTGAACGGCGAGCTCGCTGATGAGGAAGTTGGGCCGGCCGAGGCCGTCGAGGGCATAGGGCATCACCGATCCGAAGGGCCACCCGGGATGTCTGTGGGAAAGGGTGGAGAGGGTGCCGACCCGCGCCACATGGAGTAGCGTCCTCGCCCGCTCGGCGTACGTGGGTTCGGCCACCGCAGGCCGGTGAGATGCGCTCTCCCCTTCTGCGTGATGTCCGCGAGGCTCATGCAACAACGCGGGTTCCTCCGGCTCCCTGAAAACCCCCGGGCCGGCCACGGCGCCAGCGGGCGCCGCGAGCGCGAGTCCCGCTAATGGAGCAGCTCCCGGAGCAGCGTACCGATCAGGAAGAGCTCCTTGGACGTGTCGTTGTCCTTGAAGCTCAGGCCGTGGACCACGCCCTGCCTCTCCGGGCTGATGCGCGTCCACACCACCTTGGCCTCTACCGGAGGAAGGATGAGCCACGCGGGAACCGCCACGCTGACACGCGTCTGGGGGGGGACCGCCCGTGGCAGGACTATCATCATGCCATCGTCACTCAGGTTCTTGACCAGGCCCTGCACGCCGGTGACCGGAGGGATCAGGCAGGTCACGGTGAAATCGACGGGGATACGAAGGGAGGCCCGGGGATGCGGGCCGGCCTGGAAAGCGAGGAGCTGCTCCCAGGCACGGTGGTCGGCCGCGGTCAACATGGTGAACTGCAGCCCCATCACGTTCAGACTGGCCTCTACGGACCAGGCGACCACCGCTTCGGCATGCGCGATCCGGTCTCCGGTGAGCAAGCGGAGGCTCGTCGCGGTCCCCTCTGCCAGGAGGCGCGGCACTTCAATGAGGAGGCCGCCCTGGCTCACGTTCTGGGTGAGGCCCAGGGCGCGGTACTCTCGGACTGCCGGCCCCTCGCAGAGCACTGGCATCCGGAGAGGAAAGCGGCGGTGCTTGCGGTTATCATTCATAAAAAGGCCCTCCTGCGGGATGGAGAAATTATGTTGAAACGATGAAGTGCAATCTTTAGACCAATCTTCGGGGCGGATGGGGCATGCCCTCAGTTCGACCCCAGAGAGGGGCCAACAATATACCCTATTCGGCCGGGATCCGTCACCAAGAAATATGCAGGCCGCGTCGCTGGCTCCTGCCGACCTCCGGGTTTGCTCGATGCTTCCCGGATTCGGGCAGAATGGACACCCGCGGAGGTCGCAGAGCTCACCGAGACGGCACCCGATACAGGAGGATCGCGGTCAGAAAGGGAGCTGGGCTTTGCCCGGATCAGCCACCACCACCAGGATGCCCGCATCCGGATGCAGATATGCGCGGGCGACCCGCAGGATATCATCCCGGGTCACCGCGTGGATCAGATCGGGGTACCGCTCGGGGTAATCCATCCCTAATCCATAGAACTCGATCGCAGCCAGGAAGCTGACCACGTCTCGATTGGTGTCAATCCGGAGCGGAAAGCTCCCCGTCAAGAACCCCTTGGCTTCCTCGAGCTCCTCCGGTGTCACCCCTTCCTCGCGGATCCGTCGGATCTGACGGAGGACCTCGTCAATGGCCGCCTGCGCCGTCTCGTTCTTCGTCTGCAGCGCCACCACAAAGGGCCCGGGAACCCGGCGGGCGCTGAAGTAGCTGTGGACGTCGTACGCCCAGCCCCTCTCCTCGCGAATCGCCCGCATGAGCCGCGCGGTCAGGCCCCCGCCCCCCAGGACCTGATTCATCACCGAGACGGCGTAGAAGTCGGGGTTTTTCCGCGCGATGCCGAGATGACCCCACACGATGTTCGCCTGGGTCACTCCCCGATCAACCTTCACCGCTGTGCGTCCCGGTGGACGGGGGACGGATCCGGGATCGAGGGCGGGGGCGGCCATGGGCACCCAGCCGCTGAGGTATTTCTCCAGAGACCGCCGGAATTCTTCAAGGGTGACGTCTCCCGCGACGGCGACGATGCTGTTGTTTGGACGGTAATACCGCCGATGAAAATCGACGAGGTCCTCCCGGGTGACCCGCTCCAGACTCTGCTCGGTCCCTTCGACGGGTCTGCCGTAGGGATGGTCTCCGAAGAGGGTTGCAACAAAGGTCTCGTGGGCCACCGTGCCCGGGTCTTCCTGCTTCTGGCGAATCCGACCCTTGAGTTCCCGGACCTTCCGCGCGATCTCCGCCTCGCGAAAGGCCGGGTCGAGCAGCACATCCGCGAGCAGCTCGAGCCCGACGTCGAGGTCTTTTTTCAATACGGTCAGGGACAGTGTCGAGTAGTCCTCACCCGCATCGGCATTCAGGCTGCCGCCCACGAACTCGATGGCCTCGCTGATCTCGGGGGCGGTCCGTCTGCCGGTCCCGAGCGGAAGGAGCACCGCGGTCAGCTTGGCCAAACCCGCCTTTTCCTTCGCCTCCTGCATCGACCCGGCCTTGACCAGGATCTGGACCGTGACCATGGGGATGCTGGGACGCTCGGCCACGAGGAGCGTGAGGCCGCTCTTTAGCTCCACGCGTCGCCCGAGCGTCGCCGCCTCCAACGGCTTCAGCGGGACGAGGGCCATGAGGAGAAGCAGCAGCGCCATCCTCTTCACCCACCTTCTCATCTCATCACCCCTTCGACCCTTCAACCCTTGATCCCTTCATCCCTTGATCATTTTCCACTGCCAGTCCCGGGCACCAGGACCCCGACCGTCCGGTTCTCCGCCGCCAGGTGTTTCCGCGCCACCCGCTGAACATCCTCGGCGGTGACGCCGCGAATCCCGGAAAGGTAGCCCTTCCAGTACCGCCAACCGGCCACGCTCTCATGCGCCGCCAGCTGGCGCGCCAGGCTGAAGATCGAGTCCTGAGCAAAGATGAACCCCGCCTCGATCTGATTTTTGGCCTTCTGAAGCTCTCGCGCCGAGACCGGCTCCGACTTGAGGCGATCGAGTTCGGCGTCGAGCGCCCGTTCGACCTCCGCCACCGCCTTGCCGGGACTGGCCGTCGCATACAGACTGAAGAGATCGGGGTCGGCCGAGACGCGGTCGTAGAAGGCATCCGCATTCAGGGCGACCTGCTGTTCGTAGACCAGGCGGCGGTACAGTCGGGCACTCCGCCCGCCCCCCAGGATGACCTCCAGGACATCGAGGGCGGAGCTATCCGGATCCGTCAGAGTGGGGACGTGGTAGGCGATGCTGATCGAGGGGAGCTGGGCATCAGCCCGCGCGAGGACGACGCGCCGCTCGGCCTTCTGGGGGGGTTCGACGCTGCGGGCCGGCGGGGGGTCCGGGCCCCGGGGAATCTTCCCGAACGCCTCGCGAATCCGTGGCAGGAGCTTCGCGCGATTGAAATCCCCGACCACCACGATCACGGCGTTGTTCGGCACGTAGTAGGTCCGGTAAAAGGCGAGGAGATCCGGGCGGTCCAACCGCTGAATGTCCTCCATCCAACCGATCACCGGGCTGCCGTACGGGTGCGCCTTGAAGGCGGCCGCGCGCATCTCTTCGTACAGGGCGCTCGTCGGATCATCCTCGCTCCGCAGGCGCCGCTCTTCCATGACGACGCTGCGCTCCCGCTCCACCTCGTTGGCGTCCAAGAGCAGGTTGACCATGCGATCCGGCTCGAGCTCGAGGGGAAGGTGGATGCGGTCCGCCGCGATCGTCACGAAGTACCCCGTATAATCCTGGCTGGTGAAGGCATTGTCGCGGCCGCCGTTTCGCCGGATCATCTGGCTGTAGGCCTGCCCGCCGACGCGTCGGGTCCCCTTGAACATCATGTGCTCCATGAAGTGGGCGAGACCGGTCCGGCCGGGGAGCTCGTTCCGGGATCCGACACGGTACCAGAGGTGAAAGGTCACCACGGGCGCCTTGTGCTCTTCGAGCAGGAGCACCTTGAGCCCGTTCTCCAGGGTGGTCTCGAACACCTCGAGCTCCCTGGCGCCGACTCCACGGGCCACCAGCGTCAGCGCGAGGACCCAACCCACGATCACGGCCGCACGTCTCATCGTGCCGTTTCCTCCAGGCCGATCTCGACCGGATCACCGCGGACGATTCCGTGGCGCTCGACAAAGCCGGCCGGAACCTCGAGAATATACTGGACCGCCTCACGCGGCGCAAACTCCTGCGGAGCCGTGCCGGGGGCCGGGGGCTGCGCCCCCCGCACCACGTCCACCACCCGCCCGTCACGGATCCAGAGGATGTCCAGCGGAAAGCGCATCCCCCGCATCCAGATCACGGGTCGCACCGGCGTCTCGTAGACGAAGAGCATGCCCCGGTCGGCCGCCAGACCCTCGCGGCCGCTGAGGCCGCGGACCTTTTCCGCCTCGGTGCGGGCCACCTCGACCCCCACGGCCACCCGGTTCCCGATAAGGACCCGGCCTTTCCCCGCCGCGTGAAGGACCGCCGGCAAGAGCAGGAGCACCACACCCAGAGGCAGTCGCCGACCGATCACGAGGCCGTCTCCGGATGCTCGCCCAGCGTGGCGCTGACCTTCGTGCGCTGACCGTCGCGGATGATCTCAAGCTCGACCGTATCGCCGACCCGCTTGTGGTCATCGAGGTATGCGACGAGGCCGCCATCGCTTTCAACCGCCTTGCCGTCAATTGCCACGATCAGGTCACCACCCGCGGCCGTGCGGAGATTGCCGATCCGGACCGGACGGTTTCCGCCGCGGATCCCGACCTTCGCCGCGGGCGATCCGCCCTGCACCTCAACGACGAGCACACCGCGCTGGACGGGCAGCTTGAGCAGCTGGATCAGCTGTGGCGTCACGTTCTGCCCGCGGATCCCCAGCCAGGGATGGCTCACGCGCCCCTTGGCGATCAATTCCGGCACGAGCCGCTTCGCGGTGTTGACCGGAATCGCGAAGCCGATCCCGACGGACCCTCCGGTCGGGCTGAAGATGGCCGAGTTGATCCCGATCACCTCGCCCCGGGAATCGAGGAGCGGCCCACCGCTGTTGCCGGGGTTGATGGCGGCGTCGGTCTGGATTACATTCCTGATCTCCCGTCCACTCTCCGTCCGCAGGGTCCTCTCGAGCGAGCTGACCACGCCGGTGGTCACGGTCCGGTCGAGGCCGAAGGGGTTCCCGATGGCGATGGTCATCTGGCCGATCTGGAGCTGCTTTGAGTCCCCGAGTTGAACCGTGGGGAGCCGCTCCCCGGGGACATCGATCTTGATGACGGCCAGGTCGTTGAAGGCATCCCGGCCGATGAGCTTCGCGGACACCTTCTTGCCACTCGCGAGCGTCACTTCGAGGCTGTCGGCCTCCTTCACGACGTGGTCGTTGGTGACGATATGTCCCTGGACGTCGATGATGAAGCCCGAGCCGGTCCCGCGCTGCGGCACGGGCTTCAGGAAGAAATCCACCCTCTCGGCGATGCTCGTGATGTGAACGACGGCCGGGCTCACCTCGCGGTAGGTCCGGATGACGACCTGCTCGGCCTCACTGAGCCCCTTCGCCGGGACGGCCGCTTCCAGGGTCGGCAGGACCGGTCCGGCGTCGCGCGGCCGAGCCGCCGGCGGGCCGAGTTCGAGATAGAGAATCACCAGCACGGCAGTCAGCAGCGCCGTCAGGCTCACCGATCCGACTCTTCGACTCATGATCAATTCACCCTCCCTCCGCAGTGGAATGCCGGCACAGCAGCCGCATCACGCCTTCTGCCGCATCTGTTGGCCGCAGCAGTGCGGGACGCAGTGGCCGGCCTTGAGCACCTTTACCTCCAGGCCGCATCGCTCGCAGACGTACACGTCGTTCACCGCCGGCATGACGGGTGCCTCCGGTATTACGTGACGGTGTGTGACAGAGTGAGCACGGGGCGAAAGGTCCGGAGCCTGAGCGAGTTCGACACGACCGAGACCGAGGAGAAGGCCATGGCCGCCCCCGCCCACACAGGACTCAAGAGGAGCCCGAGCAAGGGGTACAGGGCCCCGGCCGCGACCGGGATGAGGATCACGTTGTACGCCAGGGCCCAGAAAAAGTTCTGCCGCATGATCCGCATCGTCCGTTTGCCGAGCGCGACGGCCGTCACCACACCCCGCAGGTCGTCGGTGATCAGCGTGACGTCCGAGGCCTCCACCGCGACATCGGTTCCGGTCCCGATGGCGATGCCCACATCGGCCTGGGCCAAGGCGGGGGCATCATTGATCCCATCCCCGACCATGGCCACCACCTCGCCGGCCGCCTGCAGTTTTCGCACCTCGCGGGCCTTGTCCTCCGGCAGGACCTCGGCCGCCACCCGATCGATCCCCACCGCCTTGGCGATCGCCTCCGCGGTCCGGCGCGCATCGCCCGTGATCATCACCAGGTGCAGCCCCAGGCCACGCAGGGCGGCCACCGCCTCGCGGGCATGCGGCTTGAGCGTATCGGCCACGGCGATCACCCCCGCCGCCGCCCCGTCAATCACCAGGAACATCGGGGTCTTGCCTTCGGCGGCCAGGCGCTCGCCATCCTCGGCCAATCCGTCGAGAGCGACCCCGTGCTCCTGCATGAGCCGGAGATTCCCCAGCACGAGGCGCCGCCCGGCGACCGTCGCACGGATGCCGTGACCAGGGATCGCCTCAAAGGATTCGGGGAGGACGAGCTCCAGCCCTTCCGCCCTGGCCCGAGCGACAATGGACTCGCCCAAGGGATGCTCGGATCCGCGCTCCGCGCTCGCCGCGAGGCGCAGCAGCTCCCGCTGCTCCACGTCCAAGGACTGAGGACTGAGGTCTGAGGACTGAGGTATCCGGTCGTCGGACGTTGGACGTTGGACGTTGGACGTTGGACCCTTAACAATGATATCGGTCACGACCGGTTCGCCCCGGGTCAAGGTTCCCGTCTTGTCAAGCACCACCGTCGTGAGCTTCGCAGCCAGCTCGAGCGGCTCGGCCCCCCGGAAGAGGATCCCGTGCTCCGCCGCCCGGCCGACGCCGACGATAACGGCCGTGGGGGCGGCGAGCCCGATCGCGCAGGGACAGGCGATCAGGAGGACCGCCATGAAGTTCCCCAGCCCGAGGACGAAGGCCGGCGCCGGCCCCCAGATCGTCCAGACCCCGAAGGTCACCAGGGCGAGGAGGAGGACCACGGGAACGAACACCGCGGCGATCCGATCGGCCAGGCGCTGGATGGGGGGCTTCGACGCCTGGGCCCGTTCCACCAGGGCGATGATCTGGGCGAGGACCGTCTCCTTCCCCACCTTCGTCGCCTCGAAGACAAAGGACCCGGTCTTGTTGAGCGTGGCCCCGAAGACGGGGGCGTCCGGCCGCTTCTCGACCGGCAGGCTCTCACCGGTGAGCATCGACTCATCCACCGCAGAGGCCCCTTCCCGGACGACGCCATCCACCGGAATCTTCTCCCCCGGGCGGACCAGGATCCGGTCCCCGACCCGCACCTGCTCCACGGGGACGTCCGCCTCCACCACGCCTGCGTCCGTGCGGCGCAGAACCCGGGCCGTCTTCGCCTGAAGCCCGATCAGCTTCTTGATCGCCTCGCTGGCGCGGCCCCGCGCCCTGGCCTCCAGCCAGCGGCCGAGGATGATGAGCGTATGGAGGACCGCCACGGTCTCATAGTACACGGCCGCCTGCCCCTCAATCGCGAAGAGGGACGGGGAGAGCGTCGCCATCACGCTGTAGAGATACCCCGCATTGGTCCCGAGAGAGACCAGGGTGTTCATGTCGGCGGTCCCGTGCCGAAGGGTGGCGAGGAAACCGCGGTGAAACTGCCAGCCGACCCACCAATGCACCGGCGTGGCCAAGAAAAACTGCGCCCAGGCGCTGGAGAGGAACGCCGGAATCCAGGCGCGGAGGGAATGGAGGCCCATGTGGGGGAGCGCCCCGATGACGAGAAGCGTGCTGAGCAGGGCGCCGACCAGCAGTCTCCGCGTGAGCGCCCGCGTCTCCTCCTCGCGGATCGCTGCTTCCCGATCCGCCGCGTCCTCCGTCGCGGTGATCGCCAGGGGGGTATATCCCGCCTCTTCGATCGCCCGTCGCAGATCGGCCACGGTCGTGCTTCCGGGGATGACCGCGATCCTTGCCTGCGGCGGGACCAGATGCACGGTGGCCCGCATCACCCCGGGAACGCGCTGCAGCCCCTCCTCTATCCGGCGGACGCAGGACGCACAGTGCATCCCCTGAATGGGAATCACGACCTCCTCCTGAGGGACGGCGTACCCCAACTCCCGCACGACACGCTGGAGGGCGTCGGCGGAGATCCGCGCAGGATCGAAACGGACGTCCGCCCGCTCGGCCCCGAAGTTGACGGAGGCCTGCTCCACGCCGGACACCGCCTGGAGCGCCTTCTCGATGTGACCGGCGCAGCTCGCGCAATGCATGCCGCGGATAGGAAGCACGAGGGTCTGCGCCTGCGCCGCCTCTGCCACCGCTGCTTCCTTCTGCCCTCTCACCATGACGGATCGGCCTTCCTCTCTATTCTCAGTCCTCAGTCCTCAGTCCTCAGTCCTCCCCTGAGCCTGTCGAAGGGCGCACCGGCCAACGCACGCGGACGAGGGACGACGCGACGGAACCGGAACCGACCTACCTGGGGGTGACGTAGATGTGGGCCGCCGCATCACGCCCGACGGCCTGCTGCATATCTCCGATCAGCAGAAAGAGGGGTCCGTTATACGGCGCGACGCGCTTCACCTGAAGATTCACGTGGGGCAAGAGGCCCAACTCGGTGAGGTACACGAGGAGCTGCGGGTCTTCCTCGGGAACGCAGAAGACGGTCGCCTTGGCGCCCTCTTTGAGTTCCACCAGCGTCGTCCCCGGATAGTCGAAGGGAAGCCGACCGTGGACATCCGGGATCGGATGCCCGTGGGGACAGCTCATCGGGTCCTTCAGGAGCCGGACCAGCCGCTCTTCCACTTCGCCGCTCAGGATATGTTCGAACTTACACGCCTCATCGTAGACCTTTTCAAGGGGCATCCCCAGCACGTCGGTAAGGAAGCGCTCTGCCACCCGCAGCCGTCGAATCACCTGAAGCGCGACCTGGAGTCCCTCCGCGGTGACGCCGATGCCTCCGTCGGTTTCGGTGGACACAAACCCCTTTTGCATCAGCCGCTTCAGCATATCCGAGGCGGCCGGGACCGTGATCTTCAGAAATTCCGCGATCTTCGAGGTGGTCACGGGCGCAGCCGACTGCTGGAGCACCGTAATCGCCTTGAGATACATCTCCGTTTTTTCCATCAACCCGATATCGTGGGTCATCTCGACCTCTCTTTACCTTCGGGGAGACGATCCGCTTCTAGCCTAGGACCTATCCCGTAAGGTGTCAAGTACCTCATGGCTTCAGGATTTCACCTCACACAAAAAGCTTGACATACGTTTATCTTAAGACTACCTTACTTCCTCAAATAGGGATACTATATTTAATTATCATCGGTCACTTAATATTTTGAAAATAGAGGGAGGATCCAATGATAAGGGGCTCCTCACACCGGAAGGCAGCCGCAATTCTCGCCCTCTGGATGACTTCAGCAACCCTGCTGGTGCCGGCCGACGCCGCCCGTGACGGCGGCGAGGTCGTCGTGTACTCGGCGCGGATCGAAACGTTGATCAAGCCGATGTTCGACGCGTTCACCCGGAAGACCGGCACTGTGGTCAAGTATTTCACCGCGAGCGAGGCGGAACTGTTCGAGCGGCTCAAGGCGGAGGGACCGCACACGGCGGCCGACGTCCTCATGACGGTGGACGCGGGCAACCTCTGGGTGGCCGAGCAGGCCGGCCTCCTGCAGGGCTTTGAGTCCCCGACCATCGCCAAGAACATTCCGGCGCACCTCAGGGCGAAGGACCACGCCTGGGTGGGGCTCGCGGTGAGGGCACGGCCCATCATGTACAGCACCGAGCGGGTCACGCCCTCGGAGCTCTCCACGTACGAAGCCCTGGGGGAACTTAAGTGGCGGGGACGGCTCTGCCTGCGATCCTCGCGGAAGGTGTACACGCAGTCCCTGGTCGCGACGATGATCACAACCCTCGGCGGAGAGCGCACCGAAGCCGTGGTGCGGGGATGGATGACAAACGCGCCGCGGATCTTCGACAGCGACACGAAACAGCTCGAGGGCATCGCCGCCGGCCAGTGTGACGTCACCATCGCCAACACGTACTATCTCGCCCGGCTCAAGGCCAAGGACCCCGGGTTTCCCGTGGCTGTATTCTGGCCCAATCAGAACGACCGGGGCGTCCACATCAACGTCTCCGGTGCGGGCGTCACCCGGTACGCGAAGCACCGGGAGAGCGCCATCCGGCTGATCGAGTTCCTGAGCTCCCCGGAGGCCCAGAACCTTTTCGCCGACGGCAACTACGAGTACCCGGCCAATCCCGAGGTGAAGCCGCACGGACTGATCGCCGCCTGGGGAGCCTTCAAGGCCGACACCGTGGATGTGGCCGCGGCCGGGGCGCTCCAGGCCGAGGCGGTGAAACTCATGGACCGGGCCGGGTACAAGTAGCGGAGGGCGGGCATGCCCACACGACCGGCAGGCGCGGCGATCCCGTTCACCGGCCGCCTCACCCGGAGGTTTCCGCGAGACCCGTGGCCGCTGGCGGCCGGGGCGGTCGCCCTCGTGGTCGCCACGCCCATTCTGATCGTCCTCTCGTCCCTCGCGACGCCCACCCTGGACGTCTGGGCGCACCTCTGGCAGACGCAACTCCTCGAACTGATCTGGAATACGGTCGCACTGATCGTCGGGGTCGGGGCGGGGGTGGCCGTGCTGGGGACCGGTCTCGCCTGGCTCACCACGATGTACCGCTTCCCCGGCCGGGCGATCTTCGAATGGCTCCTCATCCTCCCCCTGGCCGTGCCTGCCTACGTGATCGGTTTCGTCTTTCGCGGGCTCTTCGATTACGCCGGGCCCGTGCAGACCGGGCTGCGCCGCACCGTCGGCCCGGCGATCTGGTTTCCGGACATCGCCTCGTATGGCGGGGTCGTCCTGGTCATGACCCTCGTCCTGTACCCGTACGTCTACCTGCTGGCCCGGACGGCGTTCCTCGAACAGTCCGAGGCGACCCTCGAAGCCGCCCGCGCGCTCGGTGCGAGCCGGACCGCCCTCTTCTGGCGCACAGCGCTTCCGCTGGCCCGCCCGTCGATTGCCGCCGGCCTCTCCCTGGCGGTGATGGAGGCCCTGGCCGATTTCGGGACGGTTGCCATATACGGGTACAACACACTCACCGTGGCGATCTACCGGGTCTGGTTCGGCCTGTTCAACCGTGAGGCGGCCACAGAGCTGGCGAGCCTTCTCCTCCTCTTTACGGGCGCCGTCTATGCCGCCGAGCGCGCCTGGCGCGGCCGGGCGCGCTTTTACCAGACCGAGCGGAAAGCGCGCCCCCCCGCGCCCAGACCGCTCACGGGATGGAAGGCCTGGACGGCCAGCGGTGTCGCCGGGGTAGTGGTCGGCGGGGCGTTCCTCCTGCCGGTCGGACAACTCGTCGTGTGGAGTGTGGCGGCGTTGGGAGGATCGGACTTCGACGACCGCTACCCGGAATTCGTCCTGAACACCCTGGCCGTCGGTGGCATCACCGCCCTCCTGGCCGTCGGAGCCGCCGTGGTGGTGGCGTACGGCCTCCGCCTGAGCCGGAGTCGCATGGTGGCCGCATGCGGCCGTATCGCCACCTTGGGCTACGCCCTGCCGGGCTCGGTGATTGCCGTGGGGGTGCTCGTTCCGCTCGCCTTCCTCGACCGGGTCTGCAACGCCGTGCTCCGCACCGTCTGGGGCGCGGAGGTCGGCCTCCTCGTCACGGGGTCCATGGCGGGCCTGGTCTTCGCCTATCTCGTTCGGTTCCTCGCCATCAGCGTGCAGACCGTCGAGGCGAGCCTCGTCAAGGTGACGCCGAGCATGGACATGGCGGGGCGCTCTCTTGGCTCAAGCCCCGGGGGCGTCCTCCGTCGCATCCATCTCCCCCTCATCCGCGGGGGCCTCTGCAGCGCGGCGATCCTCGTCTTTATAGACGTCATCAAGGAGATGCCGGCCACCCTTCTCCTGAGACCGTTCGGGTACGAAACCCTGGCCGTCCGCATCTGGCAGCTCACCTCCGAGTCCTTCTGGGAAGCGGCGGCCCTGCCGGCCCTGACCATCGTGGCGGCGGGGATGCTCCCCGTCCTGATCCTGGCGCGGAGCAGCGCCCGGGCCCGCCAAGGGGCGGGCTGGGTTCCAGGGATGAAGGGATCAAGGGATCAAGGGTGGGGGGAAGGCGATAAGGTGCCATGAGCCTCCTGAGCATCGCACACCTGACGAAGCACTACACGCCGACCGACCTGCCCGCCCTCGACGACTTCTCCCTCGACGCGGAGCCCGGAGAAATTATCGCCCTCCTCGGGCCGAGCGGCAGCGGGAAGACCACCGCGCTCCGCCTGATCGCCGGTTTCGAAAAACCGGACGCCGGTGTCGTGGTCATCGGTGGGCGCAGGATGGCCGACGAACGGGTTTTTGTCCCACCGGAAGAGCGCGGGGTGGGGATGGTCTTCCAGGAATACGCGCTCTTCCCGCATCTGACCGTGGAGGAGAACATCGCGTTCGGTCTGCGCACGCTCCACCCCGGCCCGCGCGCCCAGCGGGTCCACGGGATGCTGGAGACGGTCGGATTGACCCCGTTCGCCCGCCGCTATCCGCACGAACTGTCCGGAGGGCAGCAGCAGCGGGTGGCCTTGGCCCGCGCCCTCGCGCCCCGCCCTGCGGTCCTGCTCCTCGACGAACCCTTCAGCAACCTGGATGCGGACCTGATGGTGCAGATGCACCAGGAGGTCTACACGATCCTGCGGGATCTCGGGACCACCGCTCTCTTCGTGACCCACGATCAGGAAGAGGCGTTCATGATCGCCGACCGCGTGGGAATCCTGAACCAGGGCCGACTGGAACAGCTCGGCCGGCCCGAGGAGATCTACCACCGGCCCGCCACCCGCTTCGTGGCCCGCTTCGTGGGCAAGGCCGACTTCCTCCCCGGCCGGGTGACGGAAGAGGGCATCACCACCGAGATCGGCACATTGCCCAACACGCCGCAATTCCCCGGGGGCGCCCAGGTGGAGGTCATGGTCCGCCCGGACCACATCGAGCTCATTCCCGACCCGACGGGCAGCGCCATGATCCTCGCGCGGCAGTTCCGCGGACCGGACAACCTCGTCGTGGTCCAGCTCCCCTCCGGCGCCACCATCCACAGTTACCAACCCTCCGCCCTCACCCTGGGCCCCGGGGACCGGGGCAAAGTGGTGGCGCGCCCCGCCCACGTGGTCGCCTTTCTCGCCACCAAGCCTTGGCTCTGATGGGGGGAGGAAGGGTTCAAGGGATGAAGGGTCTAAGGGTGAAAGGGATGAAGGGAGAAGGGGACAAGGGGTTTACCGGAGTTCGGGGGTAGAGGTGCCTTCGGCGGGGAGGCGCAGGTCCCGAATCACCTGGCCCGCCTCTCCGAGCCGCGACACCGGCCGGCCGTTCAGCGTGAGCTCGATCCCCCCGGCATTCCCGACGGTCACGACAAAGCCCTCCTGCGCACGCCACTCCCAGATCTCTCCGGGACGGAGGAGGACGTCCCGGGTCTCGCGGCCGTCGATCGTCACCAGCATCCAGGTCATCTCCCCGGCCCTGGCGCGCAGGATCTGAGGGGCCCCCTGCCCGGCGGAGGCCGCAGGCGACTCGGACGCATCCTGGGTTCCCGCGGCGGGCGGAGTCGCCGCGTCGGGCGCCCCAGTGCCCGGAGTCGCCGCGTCGGGCGCCCCGGTCCGCTCGGGCCCCTGGACCATCGGAGGGCGATTGGCCAGGAGCGAGAGCGCGATGAAGAACGAGGGGATGACCAACGCCAACAGCAGGAACAGGGGAGCGAGTCGGCGCAGCGAGACCGTCACGGTCCGCGGCACGGGAAAGACGGCCAGTGAACTGTGGTTGCGGGTAATCTGCTGCGCGAACCGCCGCTGGAGCCTCGCGGAATCGAGCCCGAGGAACCTGGCATACTCCTCGAGAAAGCGGAGGAGGTACCGCTCATCGGGGAGGAGCTGAAAGTCGTCGTCCTCCATGGCCGCCAGAAAGCCGGCTTTGATGCGCGTGGCTTCTGCAGCCTCCTCCCGACTGATTCCGCGAGCCTCCCGGGCTGCGCGTAGCATCTGGCCGGACGTCCTGTTTTCTTGCTGCTCCAT
>DASRUH010000065.1:0-4393 GCA_035655535.1 Methylomirabilis sp. (SeqCode) | reverse complement strand
ATTGCGGCGCAAGCCCCAGACCTCGTGCCCGCCGGCAACCAGACGCTCGGCCACGGCGGTCCCGACGTAGCCGCATCCTGCGATGAGAATTCGGGCCATCTACGGCGTTCCCCTCGGACCGTCCCCGCCGGACCCGTAGCCGCAGAGGGTACACCACGTAGCCCAGCCTCGGGGAATAGGGGTTCTTGGGAGAGACTTCCAGCCTCCGGGAGTGGTGTATACAAGGGCGAGCGAAGGGTGGCTCCCCGGGCAGGGCTCGAACCTGCAACCTAGCGGTTAACAGCCGCTCGCTCCACCATTGAGCTACCGGGGAATGCCGGCTTTATGCTAACGCAAACGAGGCCGGGCGTCAAAGCGCTCCCTTACTCAGGACATCCGCCTCATGATGGCCTGCCATGAGCGAGCACCGCGAGTCGAATGGTCAGGTTTTCTTTTGGAGTTCCTGCAGGACGATCTTTGAGATCGCCTTCAGCGTCTCAAAGACGCCGACCCCCTGGGGGGCGATCGCCTCAAACCACGGCAGGTTGCGGGGATTCAGGGCCTTTTGCAGTTCATCGATGGGGACGGCGTTCCGCAGGTCTCGCTTGTTATATTGAATGACGAGGGGGATCTTGGTCGGCTCGATTCCCTGCTCCGTCAGGTGCTGCCGCATGTCAGCGAGACTCTGGATGTTCGCCTCCATGCGCTCGAGCTGCGAGTCGGCGACAAAGACCACCCCGTCGGCTCCCTTCAGGATCAGCTTCCGGCTCGCCTCATAGAAGATCTGGCCCGGGACCGTGTAGAGGTGGAAGCGCGTCTTGAATCCCCGGATCGTTCCAAGCTCCAGGGGCAGGAAATCGAAGAAGAGCGTCCGCTCCGTCTCTGTGGCGAGCGAGATCAGCTTCCCTTTCGCCCCGGGATCGACCTTCTTATAGATGTGCTGGAGGTTCGTGGTCTTCCCGCAGAGTCCGGCCCCGTAGTAGACCAGCTTGCAGTTGATCTCGCGAGCCGCGTAGTTGATAAAGGACATGCCTCAACCCTTGTTAAACAGGTTATCCACGTCGGCGTCGGTGATTTCGCCGATGCGTGACCGTGACGGTCCTTCCCCCGCGACCGGCGTCGGCCGTCTGGCCAGATCCCGGAAAATGTCCTCCATGTCCCTGGAGACCTTCTTGACCTGCAGCCGCACCAGCGCCACGGCGGAATGCTGATCCAACAACACCAGGAGAATCGCACGTCCCCCGATCACGGAAAGGTGGAGGCGTTTCCTCTCGCCATCATAGAAGACGAAGGAGAATTCCTTTTCCCCGAGGAGCTGAGCCAGGGCACCCGCGGCCGCAATGCTCCCGGCCGCCAGGCTGGCCAGCGGCGTCATGTCCAGGCGCCCCGTATCGCCGGCGCTGGCGATGAGCTGACCGCTCGTGTCGATCAGGAGGGTTGCCGCGCTCCGGGCCTTCTGCTGCAGGGCGGACAGACAGGCGATGATCCGGCTCAGGTCCTCTTCGTATATGACTAGATCCGATAATGGACGCACAGATCCTCCGCAGGGCCACGGTGAAGTCCGCTTTCAACTTTCATGCCATTCATCCTACCGGATCTCCCGGCGCCCCTCGAGCGCCCGGCCCAGCGTCACCTCGTCGGCGTACTCCAGATCCCCCCCCACCGGGAGCCCATGGGCAATCCGGGTGACCCGAACCCCCAGCGGGGCGATCAGGCGCGCGAGGTAAAGCGCCGTGGCCTCCCCCTCCATGTTCGGATTGGTGGCCAGGACGACCTCTTTCACGTCGCCCGGCGCCAGGCGGTCCAGCAGCTCCCTCGCCGTGATCTGATCCGGCCCGCGCCCGTCAATAGGGGAGAGGGTGCCCTGCAGAACGTGATACAGACCCTTGAACGTCCCCGTCCGCTCGATGGCCAACAGATCGTTCGCCTCCTCCACCACACAGAGGATGCCGGCATCCCGCGTGGGATCCCGGCAGACCAGGCACTCCGCCTCCTCGGCGATGTTGTAGCACCGGGCGCAGACCCGGATCTTGTCCTTCGCCTCGAGGATGGCCTCGGCCAGCTTCATGGCCTCCTCCCGGGAGGCCTTGAGGAGATGAAAGGCGAGCCGCTGGGCGGTCTTTGCTCCCACCCCCGGGAGGCGCATCAACACGTCCACGAGCCGGTTCAGCGGGGCAGCGTACCGGATCGCCATCGGTCCCTACATGACCCCGGGGAGGTTCAGCCCGCCGGTCAACCGCCCCACCTCGCTCGTGAGGAGCTCCCGGGCCCGACGCAACGCCTCATTGGTTGCCGCCATAATGAGATCCTGGAGCATCTCGAGGTCTCCCCCCCGCACCACTTCCGGGTCGATCCGCACCGCCACGATCTCCCCTCGACCGTCGGCCGTCACCGTCACCATCCCTCCGCCGGCCGAGCCCTCCACCCGCTGGGCGGCCGCCGTCTCTTGAATGCGTTCCAGCTCAGCCTTCATCCGTTGGGCCTGCTTCACGAGATCCCCAAACCCCTTCATGGCTCCCCTCGGCGAGCGACGACGTCCTTCCGCTCTTCGACCTCCACAATGCGGCCACCGAAGACCTCGAGTGCCTCGCGGACCAGCGGATGGTTCCGGGGCGGGATCCGGGCGGGATCCTCGGGTCGCTGAGCACCCGAAGCGAGAAAGCGATAGGCCACCTGGAGCCGCCTGCCAAACACCGCGGCAACGGTGGAAGCAATCAGACTCCGGACCTCGGGGTCCTCCAGCGTGGATCGCGAGAACGAGTTGCCGTTCGCAAACGTCAGGGTCAACGTCTCCCCCTCCAGCGCGACCTCGGCCTCGGCCAGCAGCACCTCCAGCGACCGCCGCGCGGAGCCGACGCGGCGCCGCACTTCTTGCCACTGGCTCTCATGCCCGGGCGGCGGGACGAGCGAGACGACCTCTCCGTGCGGCGGCGCGCTCCCCTTTCGAACGTCGGGCGCGAACAGTTCGGGCTGCTGGCCGCCCGGACCGGGGCCCATCTGGAGACGCGCTTCCAGGGATTCGAGGCGCTGGACCAGGCTGGCGAGTGACTGCAGCCCGCGCGCTTCGGCCGCCCGCACGAGCGCCACCTCAAGGACATATCGCGGATAGGCCGACCGCCGCATCTCCCCTTCCGCATCCAGGAGACACCGCAGGGTCACCTCGAGCTGAGGAACCTCCACGTCTGCCGCCCGGCGCTCAAGGGCGGGCAGCGCGTCCGGGGCGAGACCCAGAATGTCGCCTCCCTTCGGGGTCAACTTGACGACCAGGAGGCAGCGAAGGTGTTCCAGCAGATCGAGGACGAAGGCATGAAGATCTCCGCCTTTGGCGGCCAGCTCTCCGACCAACTCCACGGCCTGGCCCGCGTCACCCGCCAGGCAGGCCCCGAGCACCCCCTGAACCACCTCAGGCGCCGTCCACCCCAAGACGGCTGCCGCTGCCTCGGCGGTCACCCGCTCACCCGCATACGCGATCACCTGATCCAGAATGCTTTGCGCATCGCGGAGACTGCCGTCCGCCGCCCGCGCCACGGCCGCCACGGCCTCGGGTGTCGCCTCCACCCCCTCGGCCTCGGCAATCGCCCGGAGCCGCTCCACCAGCACCCCCGCGCCGATCCGCCGAAAGTCGTGCCGCTGGCAGCGCGAGTGAATGGTTGCGGGGACCTTGTGCGGCTCGGTCGTGGCAAGGACAAAGACAACGTTGCGGGGTGGCTCCTCCAGGGTCTTCAGCAAGGCATTGAAGGCCGAGAGGGAAAGCATGTGGACCTCGTCAATGATGTAGACCTTGTACCGGCCCTTCACCGGTTGGTACACGAGCTGCTCCTGGAGGTCCCGGACATTCTCCACCCCGGTGTGTGAGGCGCCGTCGATCTCGACACAATCCACGGCGGCGCCCGCAGTGATTTCCTGGCAGTTCAGGCACCGGTTGCACGGCTCGTGCGTGGGTCCCGTCTCGCAGTTCAAGGCCTTGGCCAGGATCCGCGCCGTCGTGGTCTTGCCCACCCCGCGTGGACCCGCGAAGAGGAAGGCGTGCGCGACCCGCCCCTGTCGGAGGGCGTTCTGCAGGGTCCGCGTCACCGGCTCCTGCCCCACGACCTCGTCAAAGGTCTGAGGACGCCACCGCCTGGCCAACACCTGGTACGACATGCTAGACCTCATTCACGGTTCACCGTTCACGGTAGAGCCATTCCAGCAGGATTTTTTGTGATCTGTGAACCGTCCACTGTGAACTAAAAAATCCTTGGCCGTGCACCCATCGTCGATCCCTCCTCCGCGATCTGCCGCGGGCCCGGTGACTCCGGCTGAGCGCCCCCGCGGCACAGGAGGCGCACCGCTTACCGCTGCTTCCTTCCGGACCTGACGGGGTTCACGGATCCCCCTTGCGCGAGACCCAACCCTCAACGTCCCGATCCCGGGC
>DASRUH010000064.1:0-7376 GCA_035655535.1 Methylomirabilis sp. (SeqCode) | reverse complement strand
AGTTCGCCTGCCCCGGATTTCCCATGATCCCCACCACCGAGGTGAGATTGATGATCCGCCCCCCCCGCTGTTTGATCATCGGCCGCAGCACAGCCCGGGTGCAGTGGAACGCCCCCTTCAGATTCGTCTCCAGCACCTCGTCCCACTCCTCGTCCTTCATCCGGAGGACAAGATTGTCCCGCGTGACCCCCGCATTGTTGACCAGGATGTTGACGCCGCCGAACCGTGCGAGACAGGCCCCGATCAGTCGTTCGACGTCGACGGCCAGCGTCACATCGGCCTTGACCGTCAGGACCTGCGCCCCCGATGGTTCGAGTTCCGCGGCCACCTTCTCCAAGGCAACCGGATCCCGCCCGCAAAGCGTCACGGCGGCCCCTTCCCGGGCCAACGCACAGGTCACCGCCCGTCCGATCCCGCGCGATCCTCCTGTGACCACCGCCACCTTGCCGCTGAGCGTCATGCCCGTGCTGTCGCCGTGAGGGTCTCCTCCAAGCTTTGCCGGTCCTCGACGTGATAGACCCGCACCCCCTCGTCGATCCGCTTGACTAAGCCCGAGAGGACCTTTCCCGGACCCACTTCGATGAAGACCTCGACCCCCTCCCGGGCGAGACGCCGGATGACGTCGACCCAGCGCACCGGATGGTCCAGCTGTTCGATGAGGCACTGGACCACCTCTGAAGCGCTGCGCTTCAGCTCCGCGTCCCGGCCGGCGACCAGGGGTATCTGGGGGTCGCGGATGTCGAGGCGACCCAGCACCCGCGCGAATTCCTCCGCGATGGGCTGCATTAGGCTCGTATGAAACGGGGCGCTCACGGCGAGCATCTGCACTCGTTTCGCCCCCCGCGCCCGCGCCAGCGCAGCCGCCCGCTCCACCCCAACGGCGTGCCCCGCCACGACGGTCTGGATTGGCGCATTCAGATTTGCCACTTCCACGACCTCGCCCTGGGCGGCTTCGCGGCAGATATCCTCCACCGCCTCACGACTGAGGCCGATGACGGCCGCCATCGCCCCCGCGCCGACGGCCACCGCCTCCTGCATCAACTCCCCCCGACGCCGCACGGCGCGGAGTGCGTTCGGATACGTCAGCGACCGTGCCGCCACGAGGGCCGCGTATTCCCCGAGGCTGTGTCCGGCCACGAAGTCCGGCGTGACCCCGTGTTCCTCGAGCACCGCGCATGCCATCGCCCCGACAGTGAGCACTGCCGGCTGCGTGTTGACGGTGAGGCTGAGGGCCTGCTCCGGCCCTTCGAAGCACAAGCGCTTGAGATCGACCCCCAGGACCTGGCTCCCCTCCGTCAGGAGGACATCCGCCGCCCGGAAGCCTTCGGCCAACGCGCGGCCCATGCCCACATATTGCGATCCCTGGCCCGGAAACACAAATGCAGTCTTCCCGCCCATCGCGCGTGGCCGGCCCTCCGCCCTCGCCCCTTCCTCCCGTACGCCGGTCGCGAGACTCGCCCTCACCACCGGACCGCCGCCGACCCCCAGGTGAGGCCGCCGCCAAACGCCACGAGGAGCACGAGGTCCCCTTCGTGAATCTTCCCCGTCCGGACCGCCTCATCAAGCGCCAACGGGACCGATGCAGCAGAGGTATTGCCGTACCGCGCGATGTTCGTGATGACCTTCTCCGGAGGGAGCGAGAGGCGATGGGCCATGGCCTGAATGATCCGGGCGTTTGCCTGGTGCGGGACCACCACATCGACATCGGCGATCTCGAGGTGGTTGTGTTTGAGGGCGGCGATGCAGGCATCCTCCATCGAGCGGACGGCGATCCGGAAGACCTCGTTGCCGTTCGGCATCTTGATCTTGTTGAGTCGTTGTTCCAAGACTTCCGGAGTGACGGGGCAGCGGGATCCGCCGCCGGGCGCCATGAGGAGTCCCCACTGCGAGCCGTCGGAATACAGGTGCGTCGACAGCACCCCGCGCTCGCCCCGTTGCCCCTGCAGGACCACCGCCCCTGCCCCGTCTCCAAAGAGGACGCAGGTGTTGCGGTCGCTCCAATCCGTGAGCATCGAGAGCGTCTCGGATCCGATGAGGAGCACGGTGCGGTACATGCCGGTCCGGATGAAGTTATCGGCCACGGCAAGACCATAAATGAATCCCGCACAGGCGGCCGAGACATCGAGGGCCGCCGCCCGCCGCGCCCCCAGGGTCTCTTGCACCAGACACGCCGTCGCCGGGAATGTAAGCGCGGGCGTGATCGTGCTCACGAGAATGAGATCGAGGTCCATGGGGTCCAGGGCGGCGGCTTCCAGGGCGCGCGCCGCAGCCTGCTCCGCCAAGGTGGCGGTATCCTCTCCGGCACTGCACACCCGGCGTTCCGAGATGCCGGTCCGGGAGGCGATCCAGTCGTCGCTCGTCTCCACGAGGCGTTCGATCTCCGCGTTGCTCACCACCCGCGTCGGCACCGCCGATCCGGTGCCAAGAATCCGGCTTCGTTCCATGACTCCCCCCTAGTTCTGGGCGACCCCTTCCCGGATGCTCTCGATCATCCGGCTCGTGACGCAGTCCGCCGCGACCCGGAGGCCGTTCTTGATGGCCTTGGCTGTGGACCGCCCGTGCCCGATCACGACGACCCCGTTCACCCCAAGGAGCGGGGCACCTCCGTATTCGGTGTAATCGATCCGGCGTCGGAAGCGCCCCAGGGAACCCCGCAGCAACATCAGTCCCGCCCTCCCGAGCAGGCCCTGGCTCAACTCGTTCGTGAAGAGGGTGAACATCGTCTCGGCCGCGCTCTCACCGATCTTGAGCGCGACATTCCCGGTGAAGCCGTCGCAGACCACCACATCCGCCTTCCCGTTGAAGACATCCACCCCTTCCACGTTCCCGATGAAGTGGAGGCCCCGCACCTCCTCCAGGGCCCGGAAGGTTTCCTTGGTCAGCTCGTTCCCTTTCGTCTCTTCCTCTCCGATGCTCAGGAGGCCGACACGGGGATTCGGCTTGCCCAGGATCCGGCGGGCGTACACGGACCCCATGATGGCAAACTGCACCAGATGGCGGGGCTTGCTATCCACATTCGCCCCCACATCGAGAAGAATCGCATATCCGCCTAAGGTCGGAACCTGCGCGGCGATGGCCGGCCGCTCCACCCCCGTCACCGGCCCCAGGACGACCAGGCCCGTCGCCATGACCGCTCCCGTGTTACCAGCACTGACGATGGCCTGAGCCTCGCCCTCCTTAACCAGATCGACGGCCACCCGGATTGACGAATCCTTCTTTTTCCGGAGCGCGACCGAGGGGGATTCATCCATTTCCACCACCTCAGGCGCGTGCCGAACGCGGATATCCAGCCCCCGCGTCTCAAACCGGGAGAGCTCGTGCACGATTATATCTTCGATCCCCACCAGGATGACGGCCAGCCCGAACTCGCGAGCCGCCGCCACGGCACCCTCCACGGTGACGCTGACGCCGCCGTCCCCGCCCATGGCATCAAGGGCAACCGTGACGCGACCCGGGTGGGACAGCCGAACAGGTCCCTGTTCCATCCCGCCCCGCCTTTCCGTCCGCGGCAGGCGACGGCCCCTCTCCTATCCTTCTGCCTCTTCCCGCTTGACCACTGCGCGGCCTCGGTAGAAGCCGCAGCTGGGACAGGCCCGATGCGGGGTCATCCGCTCTCGACATTGCGGACATATCGCCAGTGGTGGGAGTGACAGGGCATCGTGTGCCCGCCGTTTTCTGGTCCGCGCGTTGGAATGGCGACGCTTGGGAAGCGCCATGATCCCCTCCTCACGTTACCGCAATGATTCCAACTTTCCCCACCGGGGATCACGGTGCGTCGTGGAACACGGACAGGGCCCCCCGTTCAGGTTGGCCCCGCAACGAGGGCAGAGTCCCCGACAGTCGTCGTGACACAGCGGCTGCACGGGGAGCGCCAACAGGACGTTCTCCCTGACGAGCCCCACGACGTTGATCTTTTCCTCCTCCAGGAAGCTTATATCGAGTTCGTCGGCCCCCAGCTCGTACTCCCCGTCCACACTCGCCTCGGGTGGCTTACGGTACTCGACTTCAAATCCTTCACGGACTGGCAGCGTGAAGAGCTCATTACAACGGCTGCAGTGGAGTCGGAGGTCAGAGGAGACCTGCCCCCGTACACAGACCCCGGCTGGACTCCGAGACAAGTGAAGAAGGGCCTCGACCGGCCGAAGAAGAGACACCCGCCCCCCCGAGGGATCCAGAAAATCCCCATCCTCGCAAAAGTTGATATCCAGCCCCTCCGCAGGGATCTGGGCGATATCCACGAACATGCACCGTCACCCGCCAAAGTCTGCGCATTATACTGAGGAGACCCGGTGATGTCAAGCGAAAACCGGGTCAATCTTCGGATAACTCCGCGACGCCATTGGATTCCTCGCCGCGGGCATGCCTCAACGATCCTTGGCTCCGCCTCCAGGCCGATCCACCCGGACATATTCGAAGGTCTCGACTCCGCCGAAGAAGAAGGGGAGCTCGACGGCGGCCGACTCGGCTGAATCGGACCCGTGCACGGCGTTCCGTTCGATGCTGGTGCCCAGATCCCGGCGAATCTCTCCCGGCGCCGCCTTGGCGGGGTCTGTCGCCCCCATGATCGCGCGGACACGCGTAATGGCCCCTTCGCCCTCGAGCACCACGGCCACCGAAGGCCCCGAGCTCATGAAGGTCGTCAGGCTGTCAAAAAAGGGGCGGTCCCGGTGGACATGATAGAAGCCTTCCGCCGCCTGCTTACTCAGGCGCACCATCTTGAGGCCGCAGATCCGGAGGCCGGCCTCCTCGAAACGACGGAGGATCTCGCCGATCTTCCCCCGGGCGACCGCATCCGGTTTTACAATGGCCAGCGTCCGTTCCATGCCCGTCCCCTGTCCTGACACACACACCACCACCACGGCAGGTGGCCGCGTCCCGGCGCACCCCGTCTCCGCCGTGGTTAGCCACCCCGAAGGGCGTCTTCGACCATCATCCCCATCTCAGCCGGGGATCGGCAAATGCGGATTCCCGCTCCCTCCATCGCTTTCACTTTCTCTGCCGCTGTCCCCTTCCCCCCGGCGATGATCGCACCGGCATGCCCCATCCGTCGACCAGGCGGCGCCGTCATCCCTGCCACGTATCCGATCACGGGCTTGCCCACGTGCCCTTTGACGAAAGCGGCCGCCTCTTCCTCCGCCGTGCCGCCGATCTCCCCGATGATCATGACCGCAGCCGTGGCGGGGTCCTCGTTGAAGAGCCCGAGCGCGTCCACGAAGCTCGCCCCCGTCACCGGATCGCCTCCGATGCCGATGCAGGTCGACTGGCCGATTCGCCGCTGGGTCAGCTGGTGGACGACCTCGTAGGTCAGCGTGCCGCTCCGCGACACCACCCCCACGGCGCCCGGCCGATGGATGTGACCGGGCATGATGCCGACCTTGGCCTGTCCCGGCGTGATCACCCCGGGGCAATTAGGCCCGATCAGGCGGCTGCCAGTCGAGGCGAGGACGTGTTTCGCCCGGACCATATCCACCACGGGAACCCCCTCCGTGATACAGACGATGAGCGGGATGCCCGCGGCAGCCGCCTCCATGATCGCATCAGCGGCCGCCGGGGGCGGGACGAAGATCAGGGCGCAGTTCGCTCCCTCCTTCGCCACCGCCTCTGCGACCGTATTCCAGACGGGGTAGCCCTCGTGGGTCGTCCCCCCCTTTCCCGGGGTGACCCCACCCACGACCGTCGTCCCATACTCCTTGCACCGCGCCGCGTGGAACGCCCCCTCGCGACCGGTGATCCCCTGGACGACGACCCGCGTATCCTTGTCGACCAGTATACTCATCTTACACCTGGTGATTGGTGACTGGTGAGTAGTGACGAGTGGATGGTGATCACCCCGTCACCAACCACCAAACACCAACCACATAAGCACTATATCCGCAGCATTACCTGCGGACGTCTTGGGCGTGCGCGACGGCCTTCCGTGCCCCATCCGCCATGTCGTCCGCCGTGATGAGTGCGAGCCCCGACTCCGCCAACATCTGCCTGCCCAGCTCGACGTTGGTTCCCTCCATCCGGACCACGACCGGCAGCCGCAGCCCGAGCTTCCGCACAGCGGCGATCATGCCCTCGGCGAGGCGGTCGCACCGGAGAATGCCGCCGAAGATGTTGATGAACACTGCCCGCACGCTCGCGTCGGACGACAGAATGCGAAAGGCGTTCTCGATCTGCTCCGCGCTCGCCCCGCCCCCCACATCGAGGAAGTTGGCCGGTTCCCCTCCCGCAAGCTTGATAATATCCATCGTCGCCATGGCGAGGCCGGCGCCGTTCACCATGCATCCCACGTTCCCGTGGAGCTTGATGTAGTTCAGATTGAAGGCAGACGCTTCGACATCAAGGGGATCTTCCTCGTTGAGATCCCGAAGCTCCCGGATCTCGGGATGGCGGAACAGCGCATTGTCGTCGAAGTTCAACTTGGCATCGAGGGCGAGCAGCCGCCCGGTCGTGGTGACGACGAGTGGATTGATCTCGGCCAGGGAGCAATCCTTCGCGAGATAGCACTGGTAGAGATTCAGAATCGCCGCGACGGCAGCTTTGAAGAGGTCACCCGACAGTCTCAGGCCGAACGCCAGCGCCCGGGCCTGGAAGGGCTGGAGGCCGTTCGCCGGGTGCGCCCACTCGCGGAGGATCTTCCCGGGGGAGGTCGCCGCCACCTCCTCGATCTCCATGCCGCCGGCCTCGGAGGCCATCAACACCGGCGTCGCCCGGGCCCGATCCAGCGTCACCGAGAGGTAGAGCTCCTGGCGGATCGCTGAGGCCTCCTCGACGAGCACGCGCTTGACCTCGATTCCCTCGGGCGGGGTCTGCGGCGTTTTGAGACGCATGCCGAGGATGCTCCGGGCGACGGCCTCCGCGCCCGCGGGATCGTCGGCGAGCTTGATCCCCCCGCCCTTGCCGCGTCCACCCGCGTGGATCTGCGCCTTCACCACCACGCGGCCCCCGAGGCGCGTGGCGACTTCCCGCGCCTCGGCGGGGGTGCTCGCCACTTCTCCCCGGGGCACGGGCACCCCGAACTCCCTCAGCATCGCCTTGGCCTGGTACTCGTGAATCTTCATACGCGCCTCGCCTGTTCAGAGCTCAGAGCACCGATCGCGAAAGGGTCGCGCGTGCCGGAAAGGACAGGGCCCCTGCCGGCCAGGCGGATAAGGATCCGGTATGCCTCGCGCCCGGACAGCGGATCCGGAGGCTACCGCCTGCCAAAGACCTTTCGCAGTAGCCACACGACCGGGTCGTGGTGGTCGTCCACGACCCGCTCCTTCAGCGGGATAATGGCATTGTCGGTGATGCGGATGTGCTCTGGGCAGACTTCGGTGCAGCACTTCGTGATGTTGCACAGCCCAATGCCGGCGAGCTCCTTGACGAGACCGGTCCGCGTGCCGGTG
>DASRUH010000063.1:0-6097 GCA_035655535.1 Methylomirabilis sp. (SeqCode) | reverse complement strand
CAGGTTGATCCAGAGGATCTCCCCGTCTTTTCTGATGTAGCGCTTTTCGAGGTGATAGTAAGGTATCCGTCCGCTGAACGCCTCTTCGGCGAGCTGAACATCCTTTTCGATATCTTCCGGGTGCGTAATATCAACGAAACGCAGTTGCGTGAGTTCCCGGTCGGAGTGGCCGACCATCTGGCACAGGGCGCTGTTGACTGCGACGAATCGGTAGTCCAAGCCCACGATGGCCATCCCGAGCGGCCCCTCTTCGAAGATCTTCCGGAATCGCTCTTCGCTCTCACGAAGCGTGTCGTCGGCCCGCTTCCGCTCCGTGATGTCCTTGAAGGTGACGACCGACCCCAGAAGGTCGCCGTCCTCCCGGATGGGCGTGCTCGTGTACTCCACCGGGAAACTCGTCCCGTCCTTGCGCCAGAAGACCTCGGTCTCGACGTGATGCACGGTCCCGGTCCTGAGCCCCGCATGAATCGGGCACTCGTCGGCGGGGTAGGGGCTTCCATCGGGCTTCGTATGGTGCAGGATCTCGTGCATGGGCTTGCCGATCAGATCCTTCGCCTCCCAGCCGATCATGCGGGCCGCCGCGGGGTTCACGAAGGTCGAGTGGCCCTGTGCGTCCAGGCCGTAGATCCCTTCGCCCGCGGCCTGGAGTATGGGCGCGTTCTGTGCCACGGCGGCGCCGAGCGCCCGCGACAGAACCTCGAGCTCTTGGGTGCGCCGGAGGATCTCTTCTTCCCGCCAACGGATCTGGGCGAACACGAACCCGGAAAACCCAGCGGCCCCAGCAGCGCTCACTCCGAGGATCAGGAGGACGAGAAGCCACAGGGGAAGCACCGGGTGGAGCGCCAGGGTGAGGGCGAGCAGCAAGGCGCCGAAGGCGGTCGGAGCCCAGATCCCCAGGTGGCGCAGCCATCTGAGCTGGGAGGAGGCAGGGGGCTGTTCTCCCGGGTGCTGGATCAGCTTCCGAAAAACGCCAACCGTGCGGTTATCCATGGCAAGGCGTGGTGCCATCGTTTCAGACGACGCGCCCTGATCCCGTACTCTCGGAATGCCAAAGGGTATGTCTGCAGGCCTTTGGCGCTGAACCCCCTGGACCTATCGCGAGGGAGGTGCGGGGCGGGATTTACTATACCACGAGGGGGCAAGTCGGCATCAAGAAAAGATGTTTGTCTTAGTTTTGTGAAATCGATTTTGCCCTTCTCCGTGCGGTCTCTCGCCATGGGGACCTCCTGT
The DNA here is from genome assembly GCA_035655535.1 of Methylomirabilis sp. (SeqCode). Lineage (GTDB taxonomy): Bacteria > Methylomirabilota > Methylomirabilia > Methylomirabilales > CSP1-5 > CSP1-5. The sequence continues at coordinate 4,867 of DASRUH010000063.1, read as the reverse complement.
CATTGACAGAATGTCCATGCCGCAGTGCTTCTTTGTCAGTCTGGTGGGTTTTTCCCCCGCCGCCCTGGTGGTGATCCACACCTATCAACGTCTATCACTCTTCAAAATCAAGTAGTTACACAGGAGGCGGGCCTTGGCATGGTCTATGCTTTCCTTCTATGGCGATGACCCCCACGATGGGGGTCGCGGAAAGCGAGATGGGAAGATGAAGGCGCGTGTAAGTGCGAAAGTGATGAAGATGAACCTGAGAGAGACATTCCTCGCGACATCGTTCCTGGCCCTCCTGGCGGTGTACGGCCTGAGCTTCCCGGCTGTGACCACAGCCGAGGACCCCGGCACGACCCCCTCCGGGCGGCAGGTCGAGATACAGGCGATCCCGGATGGGGCCAATGCGCCGGCGCAGGGAGTGGTGAGGAGAGAATTGCGGTTTGATGCGCTCCTGCTCGGCTCGGCCGTCGCGCCGGCCAGCCCAGGGCAGGGCCTCCCGTCCGGCCTGGCGTTGCCCCTTGGCGACCAGGCCACGCTCTCCGTGTACTACAAGCGGATGAAACAGGTGGATTTCCTCTCGGGGGCTGCCTTCGAGAAGAAGCCCCAGGCCGTGATGCTCGGCCTTACCGGCACCCCCTCGGAGGAGACGCTGTTCGAAAAAGACGGCGACCACGAGCGGTACAACATCTCCCTCTTCTGGCGGCCGAGCGGTCAGGGCGGTTCCAACGCTAAGTACCTGTCGGGTGAGCAGAAGGTCCTGGGAGTATCCGAGACCTCGACCGCGGTGGGCGTGGCGGGGTTCTATCGGCTGAGCAGCCAGCTCATCTTCGATACCACTTTCGAGAAGAGCGACATGGACGGAAACCGATGGGTCGGCGGCCTGCACCTCCTCCTGCCGAACGACCACATCCTCTCCGTGCAGGGCAGATATACGACCAACGGCGACTCCGACCTCGACGGCACGCCGACGGTCATGGTCATGTATACCATTCCGTTTGGGGTTTCGGCGCAGAAGTAGCGCGGGGCCCTGACCCGTTTGCGGCACGTCCGCACCACCCTTGCGACCCCTCGCCGACACCCGGCGAGGGGTCGTCCTTTCTCCCCACACATCGCTCCCTGGCGCCCGTGACCGGCACTCCCCGTGGGTTCCCCAGGATCTCCCCGCGTTGCGGTGCGGCAGAGCCCTTTGCGCCGGGATGGCCGTATGCTAGTGTGAGAGCGGCGGCGGAGGGAGCGGATGAGGGCGAAGGTGCTCGTGGTGGATGATGAGCCGGACATCCTGGATCTCGTCCGGTATCATCTCGAACGGGAGGGATACCAGGTGGTGGGATGCCGGGATGGCAAGTCCGCCCTGGACCTCGTCGGTCGCGAGAAACCCGATCTGGTGGTGCTCGATCTCCTGATGCCCGGCGTTGACGGCTTCGAGGTGTGCCGCCGCCTGCGCCGGGAGTCGTCCATCCCCATCGTCATGCTGACGGCGAAGGCGGACGAGACGGACACGGTGGTCGGATTGGAACTCGGTGCGGATGATTACGTGACGAAACCCTTCAGTCCGCGGGAGCTCGTCGCCCGCGTCAGGGCTGTTCTGCGGCGGGGGACGGGCCCTGCGGATCAGGGCCCCCTCACGATCGGCACCCTGGCCATGGATTTCGCGCGGTACCAGGTGCGCGTGGGTGGGACCGACGTCGTCCTCACCGCGAAGGAGATGGAGCTCCTCAAGGCGCTGGTTCAGGCCCGGGGGCGGGTGCTGAGTCGCGACTTTTTGCTGGAGCGGGTATGGGGCTACGACCGCGCAGCCGAAATCGAGTCCCGGACGGTTGACGTACACGTCCGTCGCCTCCGGGAGAAGTTGGGCCGCGAGGCCCGGCGGATCGTGACCGTCAAGGGCGTGGGATACCGATTCGATAACGAGGGGTAGGTGCGGCGGCTGGTCGGGCGTTTTGAGACGAAGCTGGTCCTGACGTCACTGGTGATCATCGGCGCCGTCGTCGGCGGGGTCGGGCTGTGGGTGGCCCGTCCGCTGAAAGACGTGGCGCGCGAGCAGATCGCGAGGGGGCTTGAGGGACAGGCGCGCCTGATGGCCGCCCAGGTTGTCCCCCTCCTTGCCGCCCCCGAGCGCCTCCAGCGGGTCGTCCGGGACATCCGGGGGCGGGTCGCGGCCCGGGTGACGGTGATTGATCGCGCGGGGCGGGTACTGGCCGAATCGGATCGCGATCCCGGGACCATGGAGAACCATGCTGACCGTCCCGAGGTGCAGGCGGCACTCGCCGGTCGGACCGGGGTCAGCCTGCGCTGGAGTCAATCCGTCGGGCAGAATCTCGTCTACGTGGCGATCCCGCTCGAAGGGGCCGCCGGGATCACGGGCGTGCTCCGGGTGGCGCTGCCGCTCGCGGAAGTCGAGCGGAGCATGGGGGAGATTCAGCGGACCCTCACCTACGCGGTCGTTGCGGCGCTCGGGATCGCGGTAGTCCTCAGCGTGTGGATGGCCCGTCGGGTGAGCCGTCCCGTGACCACCATGGTCGAGGCGGCCCATCGAATGGCCGAAGGCGATCTCGGTCGACGGATCGCCATCCCGCGGGAGCAGGAGCTGGCGACGCTGGCCCGAGCGCTCAACACTCTGGCGGAGCGACTCGAGGAGAGGATGCACGCGCTCGAGGAGGAACAGGCCAGGACCGCGACCATCCTGGAGAGCATGGTCGAGGGCCTGGTCGCGGTGGACCCGCAGCGGCGCATCGTCCTGATGAACGCCGTCGCTCGACGGCTCTTCGGCGGGGCGGTGAAGGGGGAGGGGCAGCTTCTCGTGGAGGTCGTGCGACATCGGGACCTCTTGAGTCTCGTCGAGGAGTGCGAGCGGTGCAGCGGCGGCATGGTATGTCAGCGGGAAGTGGCGCTGCCGAGCCCCCCGATGACGCTGAAGGTGCACGCGCTGCCGCTGCGGCGGGGGACGAACCATGTCGGGACGCTGATGGTCTTCCACGACGTGACCGAGCTCCGCCGCCTGGAACGGGTCCGCCAGGAGTTCGTCGCCAATGCCTCCCACGAACTCCGCACGCCGCTCACGGCGATCCGCGGGTACGTCGAGACGCTGCTAGAGGGCGCGCTGGACGATCCGGGACGCGCCCGGCCCTTCCTGGAGGTCGTCGGCCGGCATGCCGAGCGGATGCGTCGCTTGGTCGATGACCTGCTGGATCTGTCCAATATCGAGGGGGGGCGCTTGATCCTCGAGCGCCAGCCGCTCCACCTGGGGGGCGTGGCGGAGCAGGTGCTCGCGATGTACCGGGCGGCGGCCCAAGAGAAGAGCATCGATTTAGGTCTTGACGTCCCTCCGGATTTGCCGTCGGTCCTCGCCGATCGCGATCGGCTGCAGCAGATCCTCATCAACCTGGTCGATAACGCCGTCAAGTTCGCGTCTGACGGAAAGGTCACCGTCACCGCGCGCCTCAGACGACCGATCACCGATGACCGACGGGCGGAAGAAGAAAATGACATCGGCCCTCGGACTTCGGGCACGGAAACGTTCGTAGAGATCGCCGTCAGCGACACCGGCCCCGGCATTCCCTCCACGGATCTCCCCCGGATCACGGAACGATTCTATCGGGTGGATCGCGCCCGGTCCCGCGAGGTGGGCGGGACCGGCCTCGGTTTGAGCATCGTGAAGCATCTCGTCCATGCCCACGGGGGTGAGCTCACCATCGAGAGCGAGCTCGGCCGGGGCACCCGCGTCGCCTTTAGCCTTCCCACAGCCGCATAAGTTCCCCTCAGGTCATTTTTTACCCCCGCGTAACCTCCCCGTCCTTGCCGTGTCATGTCGCGCCTCTATACTTCCATCGAACATGGGATGGAATCGGCCAGGACTCTGAAAGGAGAGGTGCGATGCGTACGGCTCGGATGATGGTGCTCGCCTTGGCCCCTTCGCGGATCGGGGCGGGGCGATGGATCGAGGCAGGGACGCCGGTCGGCGTCTCGCCAGAGTGCGACGACGAGGTCCGCGCGCCGCTGACCGGGGTCATCACGCAGGTGTACCGGTGCGGCGATCTGCTGGAGATTGTCCTTGAGCACCGGAGGGAGTACGAAGACCTGGACGATTGAGGGGGGGGTGGGACAGAGAATTAACAATTCCGTAACATAACGGCAACAAGACCGTAACGCGTTCGGTTGAAAGTCTACAGAAGGGAGGCATCAGATGAAGAGTTTTCGAGGAGGTTTGCCAATCAGTGACCGGGCGACCGCGCTGGGCACCGGTCAGCGGTTTTTCGCAGGAATTGCGCTGTTGAGCTTCCTTCTTGCAGTCATCGGGGCGGCAGGGGCGCAGCGAAGCCTTATCAAGATTGACGGCTCCAGCACGGTCTTTCCGATTACCGAGGCCGTGGCCGAGGAGTTCCAGAAAAACCACAAGGGCATCAAGGTGACCGTGGGGATCTCGGGGACCGGCGGCGGCTTCAAGAAATTCTGCAATGGCGAGACGAATATCTCGGATGCGTCCCGCCCCATCAAGCCGTCGGAGGTGGAACTATGCGGCAAGAATAAGATCGAGTATATCGAGCTTCCGGTCGCTTACGACGGCCTCGCCGTCATGGTGAATCCCAAGAACACGTGGGCGACTCACATGACGGTCAAGGAGATGAAAAAGCTATGGGAGCCGGAAGCTCAGGGAAAGGTGACCCGTTGGAGCCAGATCCGGCCAGGCTGGCCCGATAAGGAGATCCATCTCTTCGGTGCCGGTGTGGATTCGGGGACGTACGACTACTTTACCGAGGCGATCGTGGGGAAGGAGCACTCCAGCCGCGGGGACTTTACTGCGAGTGAGGATGACAACGTCCTGGTCCAGGGGATCGCCACCGACCCGCTGGCCCTCGGCTTCTTCGGGGTGGCCTACTAT
>DASRUH010000062.1:0-16298 GCA_035655535.1 Methylomirabilis sp. (SeqCode) | reverse complement strand
CTGCCCCGCTCGCGTGTCACCCCTCTGCGCCCGAGCCGGTACCCCGCCTGTAACGCCTTGAGCCCCGCCGCGGCCCTGCCGAGGGGACCCGTGACCCAGATCGTCTCGCCGATCGTGCTCCCCGAGCGGCGCACCAGCCGGTCGGCCGGCCCCTCGCCGATCACGGTGACGCCCAGGATCAGGCGGGGGGCCTCGGAAAGATCGCCCCCGACTACTGCCACTCCCGCTGCCGCGGCGGCTCGCCAGATGCCCCGGTAGAGCCCCTCCACGCGCGCGAGCGGGGTCCCCGAGGAAAGACCCAAGGCGACGAGGGCATACTTGGGAATGGCCCCCATCGCGCCGATATCGCTCAGGCTCACCGTGATCCCCTTCTGCCCAACCGCCTCCGGCGGACACCAGTGCCACCGGAAATCCTTCCCTTCGACCAGGACATCTACGGTCGCGACCAGGGCCAGGCCCGGCGACGGCTGCAGGATGGCGGCATCATCGCCCATCCCGGCCAGGACCTCAGGGGGAAGCGGCGGGCTCTTCGCCCGGAGCCTCTTGAGCAGGCCGAACTCCCCGAGCGTGCGGAGGGTCGCTCCTCCAGCCCTGGGGCCGCGCCGCTTCTGCTTTCGTGGGACCCTTCGATTCATACGCCTCTGGCCGCCTCCCCCTGAAAGTAAACGCACAAAGCGCGTTTACTTTGGAGCAATGGAGCAGTGGAACAGAAGATCAATTTTCGAGGCAAAGTGCTCCATTGCGGTCTCATGTTCTATTGCTCGATTGTTCCAAGAGGATATGCCTTCGTATTAGTATACACCGCCCGCTGGGAATCGAGGGGGGGAGCACTCTCAAGAGACGAGATGGTCGCGCTTTCCCGGGACACCGATTCGGATGTGCTGGGGCTATGGGAGGGCACTTGGATAGACGTCCTCGTCGGCGTTGGTCGTGAGGCGATATTGCTCGCTGCCATCCCGCCGCACCCTGAAGATTTCCTGCCTGCGCTGGATTGCGTTGGTGGGAACATCCGCGATCGTGACCTGGACCGAGACCAACAGCTCGTTATCCTGAGGCGAGAAGTCGATCCCGCTGATATTGGTCTCCGCCGGCAGGGCGAGGTCGATGACATGCATGACGGTAATGCTCGTCTCGGTCACGAACTGCGCGACGTGGATCTGATCGTCGTGGCCGCTTCGGAAGACGCGATACGCGAGCATCTTCCCATTGTGGGAAACGACCGGGAGGGTCTCCGACTGGTTGGGCGTATTGGTCAACCGTACTTCTGGACTATGATCCCAGAGATACTTGACGTACAGGTCCCGGTCGTCGTTGTTCGCCTGATCGTAGCGACTGAACACGATATGCTTGTCGTCGATGGAATCGGCGGCCCCATCTCGTTGATTTGGCCCCGGGCTGGTGATCTTGGTGAGGCCCGTCCCGTCCGGATTGATCCGATAGATCGCCGTCCCCGCGTATGAGGCCGGATGACTGAACAGAATGAACCAGCCCCCACCCTGACCCCTGCTCCATCGAGGCGTCCCTGCGTCATTCGGGGCGTTCGGCACCGGACTCACATTGGCCCCGTCCGTGTCCATCACGGTGATCTGGTTCGCCTCTGCCAGGAAGACGATCTTCCCGCCGTCATGGCGCACGTCCGGTTGATACTCGTGGCGATTTCGATTCGAGAGGTTCTCCTTGTTGCTTCCATCCATGTTCATATGGTAGATCTGCGCATATCCCCATTGGGATACCTGATCGCTCGGCGTCGGCCGATGCACATACACAATGCTTCCGCACCCGTGCACGAGGCCGATGCCAAGAAGACATGCCACCGCCAGTTCGGTCTTCATCACGACCTGCTCAACATCCCATCCGTGCTGTGTACTCCGCGGCACCCGGTCCCATGGCGACCACCGGGACCGCGCCAGCCATCCGTCGGGCTACGCCATTACAGCGGGAGATGGTCGAGCTCCTCCAAGACGCGGGAGCGGATCTGCTGGGTGCGCGGCAGCTCGCGAACGATCCGTCCGTTCCGGAGCAGAGGGGTGAGAAGCGATTCGACGGGTGCGCCACACTCGCAGGAAGGGCGAGGGACGTGGGCAGGCAGGACCCACCGCTCGCGGCAGCCGGGGCATCGATAGACCGCCTTCCGCCCGGAGCGCTTGCCCCGTTTGGCCATCGGCCGCCCATCGATCTCGACAAGGTCCAGGGCGAAATTCATCACCGGCGCATTCGAGATGGCGGTGCCGACCCCGTAGGCATCCGCCACCGGGTTCAGCCGGCGGATCTCCGTCTCATCGAGGCCTCCGGAGACGAAGAGCTTCACGCCCGAGAATCCCCGGTAGTCCAGCTCCCAGCGGATCTCGCGGAGGATCTCCACCATATCGCCCCGGCGCGAGGAGGGGGTATCCAGCCGCAGGGCGAACAGACGATCCTTGAGCGCCTCCGCCACGCGGAGGGCTTCGAACTTCTCATCGGCGAAGGTGTCGATCAGCACGACGCGTTTCACCCGCGGGTCGATGATCGCGTCGAAGGCTGTGGCCGCCTCCACGGTGTCTCCCAGGAGGAGGACCAGGGTGTGCGGCATCGTGCCGACCGGCTCCTCCTTGATCAGCTCGGCTGATTTCACCACCGCCACGCCGTCGCACCCCCCGATGAAGGCGTTCCGCTCGATCATGGGGGCGAGGACGGGATGCATCCGCCGCGCCCCGAAGCTGATCACGGTGCGCCCCTCCGCCGCCCGCTTGCACCGGGCCGCCTTGGTGGCGATGCCCGAGGCCTGGCACAGGAGCCCTAACAGGGCCGTCTCGTAGTGTCCCCACTCCCGATACGGGCCGCTGATGGTGAGGACCGGCTCCCCCACGCGAAAGGATATCCCCTCGGGAAAGGCATCCACATCGACCGGCAAGCCCTGCAGCAGCGCGGCCACCTCCTCGACGCCGGCGAGGAGGCCCCACGTCCAGGCGGCGGGGAAGGCCTTGAGCGTCACCTCTGCCGAGACGGGGGTGTCGATCTTCTTGTGGGCGAGGATCTCGAGGGTCCGCAAGAAATAGACATCGGTGATCCGCCCCGCCTTGATATCCTCTTCACGCGCCGTATGAAACATCCCCACTCCGGTACCGGCTGTCAGCAGTCAGCAATCAGCCGTCCGCTAAAAAATCCATGCCGACTGTGGACTTGCGCCTTGTTTCAATCCGTGAACCGTGAACCCTGAACCGTGAACCATGGCCCGCAAGGGCCAGCTAGGCCGCCACCCCCTGCAGTGCCGAGCGGATCTCATCCGCAAGCACCTGAAACTCCGTCAGCGTCAAGGTCTCCCCCCGACGCCGCGGGTCGATCCCCGCGCGCGTCAGGATCGCCTGCAGATCCTCCCGCCCCAGCGGGATCTTGCCCCACTCGACGAGCGCGTTCTTCAGCGTCTTGCGACGGTGCCCGAACGCGGCGCGGACCAGATCGAAAAAGAGGGCAGGGTCCCGGGGGGCGACCCGGGGAACCGGAAGCACCTCAAGCCGCACCAGCATTGAGTCGACCCGGGGCCTCGGGTAAAAGGCCGCGCGCGAGACGCGGGCCACCCGCCGTACGTCGGCATAGTACTGGGCCAAGACGGTGAGCGATCCGTAGGCCTTCCCTCCCGGGGGCGCCATGAGCCGTTCCGCCACCTCTGCCTGCATCATGAGCAACAAGAGCGAAAAGCGAGGGCTGGCCTGCAGGAGGCGGGTCATGAGCGGCGTGGCGACGGAGTACGGCAGATTGGCGATGACCTTCCAGGGGCCCTCGCGGTCCACGAGGAGGCCGAAATCCAGCAGCAACGCATCCCCGCGGACCAGCGTCACCTGCGGCGTATCGTGGAAAGCCTCCTCGAGGATCTGAAAGAGCCCCGGATCGATCTCGACCGCAATGACTCGCCGGCAGTGCTCGGCCAAGGCCCGCGTCAGTGTGCCGACCCCGGCCCCGATCTCCAGGACCCGATCGTCGGGTTGGAGCTTCCCCCCATCGAGGATCTTCCGCAGGATGGCGCGATCGACCAGGAAGCTCTGCCCTAGGCGCTTCCTCGGCCGAAGGCCGTGCGCGTGCAGGAGTTGTCGCGTCTCACTGAGAATCGAGGCCATGGGCCGGGGGCTCAGCCGCGCGCGCTCCCCTCCCGCGCCATTCGGAGGTAGATCTGGGCCAAGACGTTGGCGGGGTCGGCCGCCAAGGCCTTTTCCCACGTGGAGACGGCTTGGCCCATCTCGCGGGATTGATAATTGAGCAGCCCGAGCTGGACGAGGGCATCCACGTAGGCCGGATGAATCTCCAGCGCGCGCTCGAGGGCCGCCCGTGCCCGATCCCCGTCTCCCGCCTCCATGAAACAGCGGGCCAAATTACAGTGGAGATCCGGAAAACGGGGGGCCAAGGCGATCGCCTTCTCGTACTCCTGCACCGCCTGCGGGTGGAGGCCGAGCTCCTGATACGCCTTGGCCAGATCGGCATGCGCGTTGGCCAGACGAGACTGGGCATGCGTGGGGAGGATCGGCGCCTTGGCCTCCTCCCGCTCCTTGGCCAGCTCGTACTCCTTGAGCGCATCGCTGTACGCGCCCATGTCGGCGAGGGTGATGGCGAGGTTGAGCCGGGCCTCGGTGTACCCAGGGTTGATGCTCAGGGCCTGCCGGAAGACCTCGACGGCCTTGTCCGGGGCGTTACGCTGGGAATAGATGAACCCGAGCATGTTGTAGATGTTGGCGTACAACGGCGTGTGCTTGGCGACCTCCGCCAGCAGGGGCTCCGCTTCGTCGTACCGCCCTGCCTGGAATAGGGCCGTCGCCTGCTGAATCTGTTGTTTCAGCTGCCGGGCATCCATGGCGCGCCGCTGTAAATTACTCGGGGGGAGATTTGAGGGTATTCTTGAACGTGGTCTTGATCTCGTCCCAGGACTCCTTGAATAATCCCCAGATCCCCCCGGTCATCTCCTCGGGTTCCTTCTGGTCCTCGCTCGGTCGCGACTGGAGGACAACCTTGATGCCGAGCCGGTCCCCCGCCGCCACCGCCCATGCCGAATCCGGGTACTGCTCCAGGACGCGCCGGTACATCGCCTCGGCCTTCTCCGGTTCCTTCATGCGCGCGTAGGCCTCGGCAAGGTAAAAGGCGGCCTTGGCCTCCAAACCTGTGTCGGGATACCGATCGAGCACCCGCTGGAAGCGACCCGCAGCGCCGGTGTACTTGTCCCGCTTCAGGTAGAAGAGACCCACATCGATTTCCTGCGCCGCCAGCCGCCGCCGGGCAACGACAACCTTCGCATTGGCGTCGTCTTTGTACGCGGTATCGGGGACTTCGGTCACGAGTCTGCGAAAGGCGGCGACGGCCCGCCGGCCCGCCGTCTGATCCCGATCCACCCGCTCGACCTGGAGGAAGTAGCTCAGGCCGATGAAGTAGAGCGCCTCATCCGCCCGCTCGTGCCGTGGATGGAGCGTCAGGAATCGCTCGTACTCCACCCGCGCCTGTTCGAAATGTTCCTCTTCGAAAAACGTCCGCGCGATGCCGAGGCGGACTTCGGGAATCGCCGGGCTGTCGGGGAACTGCGAGACGAAGAGTCGCAGCTTGTCCCGGGCCTCCTTGTACCGCCCGCGCATGAATTCGTAATTGGCCCGCCAGAAGAGGGCCTCCTCGCTCACGGCTTGCTGCTGCAGGCCGCGGTCCTTGGCGCAGGCGCCCAGGAGACCCGCCCACACCACCACGAGCACGGTCGCGATTCGCGCCACTCGCCTTCCGGTCATCACACGCCTCCGCGAACGGGACACGCTGTGGAACGTCAGGCCGATTCGGCCTTCTTCTTGTGGTAGAGGAGGAGTGGACGCTTCCGCTCCAAGACCGCCTCCCGACCGATCACGACTTCGGCCACCCCGGTCTGCGAGGGGATCTCGTACATGATGTCCAACATGATCTCCTCGAGGATGGAGCGGAGTCCCCGGGCGCCCGACTCCCGGCGCACGGCGGCCTGTGCCACGGCCTGCACCGCCTCGTCGGTGAAGGTCAGCTTCACCCCTTCGAGCCCGAAGAACCGCTGGTACTGCTTGAGCAGCGCGTTTTTCGGCTCGACCAGGATGCGAATGAGGGCGACCTCGTCGAGCTCGTGAAGCGTGGCCACCACCGGGAGCCGCCCCACCAGCTCGGGGATCAGGCCGTACTTGAGGAGATCCTCGGGCAGGACTTCGCTCAGTGTCTCCCCGATCTTTCGCTCCCGCCGTCCCTGGATGGCGGCCCCGAATCCCATCACTTTCCGACCGATCCGTTCCTCCACGATCTTCTCCAAGCCGACGAAGGCCCCGCCGCAGATGAAGAGAATATTGGTCGTATCGACCTGGAGGTACTCCTGCTGGGGGTGTTTCCGCCCCCCCTGGGGAGGGACGTTGGCGACCGTTCCCTCCAGGATCTTCAACAGGGCCTGCTGGACCCCCTCTCCCGAGACATCGCGGGTAATGGAGGGATTCTCCGACTTCCGCGCGATCTTGTCGATCTCGTCGATGTAGACGATGCCCCGCTCTGCCCGCTCGATGTCGTAGTCGGCCACTTGGAGCAGGCGCAGGATGATGTTTTCCACGTCCTCCCCGACGTACCCAGCCTCCGTGAGCGTCGTGGCATCCGCGATCGTGAAGGGAACGTCGAGAATCTTGGCAAAGGTCTGCGCGAGCAGCGTCTTCCCTGATCCCGTCGGGCCGACCAGCATAATATTGGATTTGCCCAGCTCCGGGTCATCGGGACGGGCCTGGGCGTTGACGCGCTTGTAGTGGTTGTATACCGCCACTGAGAGGATCCGCTTGGCCCGGTCCTGCCCGATGACGTACTGGTCCAGGATGGCTTTGATCTCCGCCGGCTTGGGAATATGGCCCAGCCCCTTGCCCCGCTCGTCCTCCAGCTCCTCGGCGATGATGTCGTTGCAGAGCTCAATGCACTCGTCGCAAATGTATACGGTCGGGCCGGCGATCAGCTTCCGCACATCATCCTGACTCTTGCCACAGAAGGAGCACTGGAGCTTTCCACCCTGCTTGATGGGCTTGGCCATCTTCTCCCTCCTGTTGCCCTTACCCGCGTGCCGCCAGGTCCAGCCGGAGCTTCGCCCCATCCCGGGAGACGATCACCTCGTCGATGATCCCGTACTCCTTGGCGTGCTGGGCGGTCATGAAGAAGTCCCGGTCCGTATCTTTTTGAATCTTCTCGAGCGGCTGCCCCGTATGCGCGACGAGGATACTGTTCACTTCGTCGCGCACCCGGAGAATCTCGCGCGCCTGGATATCGATGTCGGTCGCCTGCCCGTGCACCCCGCCAAGCGGCTGGTGGATCATGATCCGGGCATGGGGCAAAGTATAGCGCTTCCCCTTTTTGCCCGCCGCGAGGAGCAGCGCGCCCATGCTGCTGGCCTGCCCCATGCAGATGGTCTCCACATCCGGCTTAATGTACTGCATCGTATCGTAGATGGCAAGGCCCGCCGTCACCGCACCCCCCGGACAGTTGATGTACATGTGGATATCCTTGTCCGGGTCCTCCGCCTCCAGAAAGATCATCTGGGCGATGACCAGGTTCGCATCGACGTCGTCGATGGGTTGTCCGAGAAAAATGATCCGGTCCTTCAACAGGCGGGAGAAGATGTCGTACGCTCGCTCCCCCCGGTTCGTCTGCTCCACAACCATGGGCACCAGATACATCAGCCATCCCCCTTCCTGTGCCCGACCGTGAGCGGTCGGTCGTCCTCCCTTTACGGGATGGTAATCATCTCGTAGTTGTCCAGGATCTTCGCCTCACTGAAGAGGAAATCCACCACCTTCCGCTCCAGCAGGTCGGCCATCATGGCCTCCATCCGGCCCTCGCGGCTCAAGCCCGCTTTCAATCTCTCCGGCTTCTCATTCAAGATCGAGGCCAATCGCGCAACCTCGGCGTCCACCTCCGAGGGATCGATCGCTATCTCCTCCTGCCGCGCAACCGCCTCGAGGATCAAGGCATGCTTCACCCGGCGCTGCGCCGCCTCCTCCAGCTTCAGCCGGAATGCAACATCCCCCTCAACCCGCTGCGGATGACCCGGACCCGCGTGCGAAAGCTCGTGCAGGATCCCCTCCATTTCCCGGCGGACCAGACCCTCGGGTACTTCAAAGGGATGGGCGGCCGCGATCTTGTCCACCACCTCCCATTTGAGGCGCTGCTCCTCCGCCTGCTGCTTCCGCCTGAGGATCCCCTCCCGGACCTTCTCCGTGAGCTCCCGCAGCGTCTCGCACTCGGCGACGGCCTTGGCGAACGCATCATCGAGGGGCGGGACCCTTTTCTTTTTGATCTCCTTCACGGTCACCCGGAAGAGAACCTCCTTGCCCCGGAGATCCTTCTGCGCGCTATCGGCGGGGAAGGTGACCGGGACATCGCGGACATCCCCCTTTTGCGCCCCGACGAGTCGCTCATCGATCCCCGGGAGGAACGCCCCCGCGCCGAGCTCGAGAGTGAGGTCTCTCGCCCGAAGATCTTTCCGCGGCTTTCCGCCCACGAATCCCTGCGCATCGACGATCAGCCGATCGCCCGCCAGGGCCGGCCAACCCCCCATGGGGACATATTCCGCTGCCCGCTCCTGGATCAGCGTGAGGTGCTCCTCCACCTCCCCCTCGGTGACCTCGACCTTTTTTCGCGAGACCGCGGCCCCCTTGTAGTCTTTCAGCTCGACCGACGGCTTGACCTCGACGACGGCCCGATACCGGAGCGGCTCCCCGAGCTCGAAAGAAACGTCCTCCACCGTCGGCGGGTCCACCGGCCTCAGCTGCGACTGCTCCACGGCCTGTCGGTAGGAGGTGGGAATCACCTCGTGGAGCACCTCTTCCCGGATCGCATCGTGAAAGCGCCGCTCCAAGATCTCGCGAGGAACCTTTCCGCGCCGGAAGCCCGGAAGCGCGACGCGCTGCCCCAGCTTCCGCCATGCCCCCTCGACGGTGGGACGGACCGCATCCGGCGGGACCTCGACGGTCAGGGCCCGCTTGCAGGGCGAGAGCTCTTCGACACTGACTCTCATCGCGCTATCGTCCGTGGTGCGAGAGGGGGGAGTTGAACCCCCACGGGGTTACCCATCCCGCCCTAAACGGGACGCGTCTGCCGATTCCGCCACTCTCGCCTTGCCATCGCGCCTCATGCGCGATGGAGTTCACCGTTCACTGATCACGGTTCACAAAATGAAATAACAACATAGCGAGTTCGGCACGACTCTGTCTCATCCGTGAACTGTGAACCGTACACCGTGAACCGATTTGGTGGGCCGCCAAGGACTTGAACCTTGGACCCGCTGATTAAGAGTCAGCTGCTCTACCAGGCTGAGCTAGCGGCCCAACGCGACGCGCGCATTGCGCGTCGCGAGTGACTGGTCAATAGTGAATAGTGGCTAGTGATTGGTGATTCAACCACCAACCACCGGTCACCAGCCACTAATCACTGCCGGTTGTCGAAGGCAGCCGGCTGGCGCGCCTGAGAGGATTCGAACCTCTGACCCACTGCTTAGAAGGCAGTTGCTCTATCCCCTGAGCTACAGGCGCCCCCGAATGGTTCATAGTTCACACGGCGGCTATGGCGCGCCCAGCAGGATTCGAACCTGCGACCTACGGATTCGAAGTCCGGCGCTCTATCCACCTGAGCTATGGGCGCCCTCGTAAGCCACGAGTGATGAGGACTGAGGACTGAGTGGAAAGTGGGCCGATCCCCTTTCGAAGCATCCGACCCATAGCTTTACCGCACACTCATCCCTCAGCACTCAGTCCTCAGTACTATCTCTTCTGGGGTGAACGGAGGGATTCGAACCCTCAACCCCTGGAGCCACAGTCCAGTGCTCTAACCATTGAGCTACGCTCACCATCACGCCGCATGAGGCGGCTCGTTCACAGTTCACGGTTCCTGGTTCACGGTAAAACGGAAGTACAAATCCTCCAGATCGGACGATGGTGCCCGTGAACCCTGAACTCTGAACCATGAACGCCGCCCTTCGGGCCGCTTGGCGCGCCTGAGAGGATTTGAACCTCTGACACACGGCTCCGGAGGCCGTTGCTCTGTCCGGGCTGAGCTACAGGCGCAAGAAAGTCTCTTGTCCGCTGCGCCGTGGGTCCGGGTGATCCCGCACCGTCATTCGTAGAGCTGGTCGGGGTGATCCCGCACCGTCCTTCAGAATTGGTCGGGGCGAGAGGATTTGAACCTCCGACCCCCTGCGCCCAAGGCAGGTGCGCTACCGGGCTGCGCCACGCCCCGAAGTACTCTTGGCCCTCGCCCCGATCAGAGTCTAATCGTAGTCGGTGCGGGACGACCCTCCCGCACCCGTGCGGGATGCGCACCCGGGCTGCGCCACACCCCGTTTCCCCCCAGCCCCGTCAGGGTCGCGCCGCGTCCATATGCCGCATCAAGATCGCCCGACAAGCCGCAAGCGCCTTGGCCCGGTGACTGATGCGGTTCTTCAGGGCTGGATCGATCTCCCCGAAGGTTTTGCCATATTCCGGGACATAAAAAATGGGGTCGTAACCGAACCCGGCCGGCCCCCGAGGCTCCCACGCGATATAGCCGTCACAAATCCCTTCAGCAAATTCCGCTCCACCTCCCGGTCGGGCCACAGCGACCACACAGCGAAAGCGGGCGGTCCGCCCGTGCCAGGGGTACGTCCGGAGTTGCCGGAGGATTTCCTGGATCCGATCGGCCTCCGTCGCCCCTTCCCCGAGGAAGCGTGAAGAGTGCAACCCCGGAGCCCCGCCGAGCGCATCGACCTCCAGGGCGGAGTCCTCGGCGAGCGCGACCAGTCCGCTGGAGGCGGCTCCGGTTGCGGCTTTCGCCGCCGCGTTCTCCCGAAGGCTCGAGCCTTCCTCCCGAAGCGCAGGGGCATCCGGCAAAGCAGAGTACGGTACCCACTCTACCTTGAGATCACCGAGGATTGCCGTAATCTCTCGGATCTTGTGGGGATTCCGCGTCGCCAGGACAATTTTCATCGTAGACGCGGGGGTTAGATCTTGTCAAGCGGCAATTTGACCGTTTGAAGCCGCTCCGCGACCAGCCGCCGCTGCAGTTCAACAAGCTGCCGGATACCCCGGGCCGCCACAGCCAACATGGCGTCGAGCTGCTCCTTGGTGAAGGGCGTCTCTTCGGCCGTGCCTTGGACCTCTACGAATTTCCCGGTCCCGGTCATTACCACGTTTATGTCGACTTCCGCGATGGCGTCCTCCGCGTAACAGAGGTCCAGGAGGATGCGACCCTCCACGGCGCCGACACTGACGGCGGCCACGCTGTCGAGGAGGGGCTCTTCTTTGATTTTCCCTTGCTCCCGGAGAAGTTGCAGGCTCTCCCCGAGGGCGACGAAGCCGCCGGTCACCGCGGCGGCTCGCGTCCCCCCGTCGGCCTGGATCACATCACAGTCGATGATGATGGTTCGCTCCCCCAGCCGCCTGAGATCGGTCACGCCGCGGAGCGATCGTCCGACGAGCCTTTGAATCTCGGCGGTTCGGCCACTGACGCGCCCCGCCGTGACCTCCCGCTGGGTCCGCGTGTTCGTCGAGCGGGGGAGCAACCCGTACTCCGCGGTAATCCACCCCTGGCCGGAATCCTTGAGAAATTGGGGTACCCGTTCTTCGACCGTGGCGCTGCAGAGCACCCGGGTATCCCCCACGTCGATCAACACCGACCCTTCAGCGTACTTCAGATACTTCCGGGTGATCGTCACCGGACGCATCTCGTCGTCTCTGCGGCCGTCACCCCGCATCTATCGCACCCTCTCAAACGAATACCGCGGCCGGAAGGGGCGCCGGGTGTCGATGTGGCCCGCCAGGGTGAGAATCTCGGACCCCTCCACGAGGATCTTGACCCGTTGGATCTCTTCGAAGTTGGCGGACAGCGTGTCCACGATGGAGTATATGGTTAACAGCTCGCCGTCCGTCCCCCCCGGATGATTCGCCTGAAGATCCCGGCTGAAGTCCACGTACGCGGTCCCGCGACCGTCGATGTACAACTGGAGGAGCTTTACCCCCGTCGGGATGGTCGCATACAGCTCGCCCTGCGGCCCCTTGATAAGCTCCGCCACGGTCCGCTTCGCCTCCTCCATCAGGGAAGCTGCCCGGGGAATCGTCCGATGTTCCTCCTGCAGCCGATCCGCGTCGGCAACGGCGAAGTAGAGGCGGATCCGGCGCGTGGCGGCATCGCCGGAATGTCCGCCCGAAATCGGCAGGTCCTGCGGCCCCGGCGGCCCGGGTGAAAAGGCGCGGCCGACGAGAAAGCCGAGGGCCCCCACCACGACGAGGAGGACCAGCCCTAGGAGAAGCCTGCGATCGAGGTTCGGAATCATCTATCGCTCGGCGGCCCCGACGAGCCGACCGGCGGGAGGGGGCGGGGTGAGGCCCAGACGTCGCTCGTAACGGTCCTTGAAACGCACCACACCGGTGTACAGCGCCTCGGCCACCCGCTCCTTGTACGGTCCGCCCTGGAGCCTCTTCTCTTCCTCGGGGTTGGAAATGAACGCCACCTCCAGGAGGACTGCCGGCATGGCGGCACCCATGAGGACGAAGAAGGGAGCGGATTTCACCCCGCGATTGTCCACCTTGAGAATCTTGTCGAGCTCCTCGAGGAGGATCTGCGCCAACTCGCTCGACTCCTTCAGGTAGAGGGTATTCGCCATATCCCAGAGGATGGCCCGCAGGGCGTCCTCCTCCCGCGGCTTGAGCCCTCCGAGGTTGACCGACAGGTTTTCGCGGATGGCGGAGGCCCTCGCGGCGCTATCCGAGGGCTCCCGGCTGAGGAAGTACGTCTCGAATCCCTGTGCCCTGCTCCGTGGAGCGGCGTTCACATGGACACTCACGAAGAAATCGGCCTTCGCGCGATTGGCGATTGCGGTCCGTTCTTCGAGGGGGACAAACACGTCCTCCGTGCGGGTCATCACCACGCGAATTCCGAGCCGCTCCTGGATGAGTCGCCGCAGTCTCAGCGCGATGTCCAGCGCCACATCCTTCTCGTAGAGGCCATTCGGTCCCACCGCTCCCGTATCCCGTCCCCCGTGGCCCGGATCGATGGCAATGGTCCGGAGCGCTTCAGACGGGGCGGCCGGAGGGGGCGCCGCCGGCGCGCGGGCCGACGATCGGGAAGGAGCGGTCTCGGCGGGGGGCGACCCGAACCCGGCCTTCACGCGATACAGATCCACCACGATCCGATCGGGATTCGTCAGGGTGAATGTCCGGGTCATCCCGCCGAAGGCATCCCGATAAATCCGAAAGACCGCTTCCCCTTGCCCTTGCGTCGGCTCCACCATGCCGACGACGCCGTCGTTGATCCGAATGGCCTCGGACAGCATGGGCGAGAGAATCCCGCCTTCGATCCGGAGGCTGATCCGCGACTTCTCGTCCTCCTGCAGGCGAAAATTGAGCGGGGCCAGCGCTTCGATCACGATGCGGGTGTAATCGGGATAGGCGTGGTTCCTGAGCAACCGTAGGTTGTACCGCTCCTTGCCTATCCAGACGACCCGGGCAGATTTGTTCCAGTAGACGCGTCCTTCGCCGAAGCGCACCTCCAGCGCCCGCACGACAAACTCGACGGGCACCCAGAAGGTCCCGCGCTGCTTCACGGGGGGCGCGGAGAGGAGAAAGGTCGTCTCGCCGACGACGACCCCCGCCTCGTCCTCCACCAGACGGAACGTCACCCCTTTGACTCGGAGTCCGTCCCGCAGTACTTCACCCCCGGTCACTTTCGCGATCTCGGGAAGCGCCACATACTCGCGGCCGTTGTGAAGCTCCGTCTTGAGCGCCTTCCACTGTCCCTCGTACAAGACCTCGATCTCCCCCGCCCAGGCGGACCGGGCCACGAGGAGCATGCCGACTCCTGCGACAAGCATGGCGCATGGCTTAGGCATCACGGTCCGTTCTCCGCATCCAAAAACCTTCATGTCCCGTATGAATAACACACGCGTAACGCCTTGTCAAGGCGACATAAATTGCGCGAGGGTCCGCCATGGAGTATACTTGCCCCTGTCGCACCGAGGAGGAGGGCTGGTGATAGGGGCTGACGACCCTCGAAAAGCCAGACTCTTTATCGCCATTCTGGCGCCGGAGAGCCTTCTCGGGGAAGCCGAGGCTTCGCTGAGCCGCACTTTCGGCCCTGTTGACCTGAAGGCCCCCCCCTTTCCGTTCACGTGTACCGAGTATTACCGTGCCGAGATGGGGTCCCACCTCTTCCGGTGCTTCGTCGCCGCCGCGACGCTGGTTCCCCAGGGCGCGCTGCCCGAGATCAAGCATCGGACCATACGGATCGAACGCGAGTTGAGCATCCCCGGAGAGCGAGCCGTCAGGCGCAGGGTCAACCTCGACCCGGGCTACCTCACCCCGGCGAAGATCGTCCTCGCCAGTACAAAGGACTATGCCCACCGGGTCTATCTGGATCAGGGAATCTTCGGCGATCTGCATCTCACATACCAGCACGGGACGTACCAACCCCTCCCCTGGACCTACCCCGACTATCGGACGGAGGAGGCCCTCGCGTTCTTCATGGAACTCCGCCGGTTGCTGCTGGCGGCAGAGGGCCGCTGAGGTTCTTTCCCGCTTCACTCCTCCGGCACGCCCCTTGCACTTCCCTTTAACTCACAGGAAACAGGCCTTTCTGCGGCTGCGGTGCCCTTCGACGAATGCACGCGGGCGATCGAGGCCGTGCCACCACGTACGCGCCAGCCTTCGGAGGATCCGGAAGTGTCGCGGAAGGTTCTCGTCGCCGATGACGACCAGCTCCTCGTGGGGCTCTTGCGAGAGGCCCTGAAGGCGAGGGCCTACAAGGTCGTGACGGCATTCGACGGGATGGAAGCCCTCGATGTCGTCCGCCGGGAGCTTCCCGATTATGTGATCCTCGACCTCGTCATGCCGAAGGTCGACGGGATCGAGGTCTGCCAGCACCTCCGAGAGGATCCCAACCTGCGGTCCGTTCGGGTCATCATCCTCACCGGGACGGCCCCGGAGTCCGCGGCGTGGCTGAAGTACGTGCAGGCCGACGCGTACGTCGCCAAGCGGGATTTCAATGCGACCTTCGACGATCTGTTGCTCGTCCTGCAATCCTTCGACAGCGGCACCGCCTCCGACGCGTGGGCCCAGCAGATTCTCGGCCTCGGCGAGCTCGAGCCCCGCAGGATCATCACCGAACTGCTTGCCCAGTCGGCGCACTTCAATGCCCTCTTTCAGAACCTCGGAGAAGGGATCCTCTTTCTCGATCCCTCCCACCGTATCCTCTACGCGAATCCGGCCGGTGCCTCCCTCCTGCGGTCTTCCGAGCGGAACTTGGTGGGGACGCCCCTCGCCGCCGTCCTGGACGCCCGCGAGAGCGACCCCTTGCTGCTAGCCCTGAAAACCGTCGCTGCCCAGGAGCGGCTGACCACCGAGCGGTTCGTCTACGCCTATCGGGACCGCACCTTTCACCTCACCATTACCAATCTCATCGAGGCCGGACCGGCGGGCGGTCAGCTCCTCCTGATCCGCGACGTCACCCCGCTCTACCGACGGATCCGAGAGCTCACCGCCCTCAACGAGGTCTCGGCGCTCCTCACGGCCACCCTGGACCTCGACCTCCTCTTCGCGCGCATCATGGAGCGTATCCAAGCTCTCATGGGCGTGGAGGCCAGCTCGCTCCTCTTGAAGGAGGACGAGCGGGATGAACTAGTGTTTCGGATCGGGTTGGGGGAGCATGGGCAGGCGGTCCAGGGCCGGCGACTGAAGGTGGGGACGGGCATCGCCGGCTGGGTCTTCCAGCACGGCCTCCCGCTCATCATCCCGGACGTCCGCCAGGATAACCGGTTCTACCAGGGGATCGACTACCATACCGGCTTCACCACCAAGTCCGCCCTCTGTGTCCCCCTCAAGACCCGCGACAAGGTCATCGGGGTCATCCAGGTCCTGAACGGTCCCGCCGACCGCCCGTTTGACCAGGACGATCTCAACCTCCTCTCCGCCATCGCGGCCCACGCGGCCACCGCCATCGAAAACGCCCGGCTGTACGCCGAGGTGAAGTCGTACGCCATATCGTTGGAGCGCACCGTGGAGGAGCGGACCCGAGAGCTGGGGGTCGCCAATGTCAGCCTCGAGCAGGCCCTGGCGCGCGCAGAGGAGGCCTCGCAGCAGAAGTCAACCTTTCTCGCCAATGTCAGCCACGAACTGCGGGTCCCCCTCAACACCATCATCGGCTTCGCGGAAGTCCTCCGGGATCAGCACTTCGGCCCCCTGACGGAAAAGCAGGCCCGGCAGGTGCAGAACATCCACAAGGCCGGCCACCAACTGCATCAACTCATCGGCGATCTCTTGGATCTCTCCAAGGTCGAAGCGGGCCGGCTCGAG
>DASRUH010000061.1:0-9558 GCA_035655535.1 Methylomirabilis sp. (SeqCode) | reverse complement strand
CCCGACCTGGTGACGCAGCTGGTCCCCGCCCCCCATACCCTCCCCGTCGACGGCACGATTCAGAAGCTCATCGCCACCGGCTATCTGGGAGAGGTGCTGGCCGTGGAGGTCCGGGATCTGCAACCCCGCTTCATCGACCGTGAGAGCCTGCTCCACTGGCGGCACGATGCGGATCTGTGCGGCGTCAATACCCTCACCGTGGGCATCTGGTACGAGGCGATGATGCGCTGGATCGGTCCCGCCTCCCGGGTGATGGCGATCGCCAAGGTGTGGGTCCCCCAGCGCAAGGAGACGAGCGGTCTGCTGCGGGCCGTCACCGTGCCCGACCACGTGGACGTCATTGCGGATCTCGCCTGCGGTGCCACCGCCCATTTCCGGTTCAGCGCCGTCACGGGTCTCGCGCCGGCCAACGAGGTGTCGCTGTACGGGAGCGAGGGGACCCTGCGGCTGAACACCCCGACGCTGCAGCTGTATGGGGGACGGCGGCGGGACAAAGAGCAGCAGCGGATCGTGATTCCTCCCGAGGAGCAGGGCCGCTGGCGGGTGGAAGAGGAGTTTATCAACGCGATCCGGGGCAAGGAAAATGTCACCCGCACTACCTTCGAGGACGGCGTCCGGTACATGGAATTTACCGAAGCGGTGATCCGGAGCGCCCAGTCGGGCGAGGCCGTCGCCCTCCCCCTGTAATCTCCCGGTCCCCTCAGGTCTTTCTCCGGCCCCGAGGTTTCCGTGCGCGGGCCGAGGGCACGAAGTCTATCCGGGGTCCGGTCGCTCGGGGGACGAGGTTCGGCCGGATCGTAATTTCGGCCTTGACAGGCCGATACTATATACAGTATGCTTTTTGCCGATCTATCCTAAGTATTGTGGAAAGGGTCGAGGCAGCAGGCTGATGGGCCGAGCGTGAACCGCAGGCGTGATACTCCCGGGCGAGGTGTTCGACAGGAAACTTGTGCGGAGGGATATCAGGCGTCGTGGGAACTGAAATCCTGATCTTGCTGAGCGTCGCATTCGGCGTCGTCTTCCTGGCGAACTGGGTCGACTGACACCGCTGGACGGCGCGGCGACTTGCACCGCAAGCCCGCACTATCTCCTTCTCTTCTGCACCCTGCTGCACTGTTCTGCACTTCTCTGCACTTCTGCACTGCTCTTCACTACTGACGGGACGGTCATTTCCAGCCGTATTCCGCGTCCGTGACTTCCTCCATCCACGCCGTCGCCCCGCCGGTCGTCACGGCGAGGTGGATCATCGGGCTCTCGGGAGCCGCGCCATGCCAGTGCTTCTCGCCCGGCGAGACGTAGACGAGATCGCCGGGGGCGATTTCCCTTCCCGGCTCGCGTGAAACCTGCACCCGCCCCTTGCCGCTCACCACATACAGGATGTGCTCCCCGCCGTGGGCGTGCCAGTGCGTTCGGGCCCCGGCCTCGAAAGACACGAGATATACCCGCATCCCTTCCGGCCGCCGGGCCGTGACGAGTGCCTCCACCCAGGCGGTCCCGGTGAAACGGTCCCCCCGTCGGGCGGCAACTTCGTGCGCCCGTATCACCTCCATGCCGACCTCCCCTCTGGCATGACCGGGGTGGTACCTCGCAATGGGGGACGGGACAGCGGGGTCAGGAATGGAAAGCGTCGAGATACGTCGCGTACTCCCGCACGCCCTCCTCGATGGGGCGAAAGGGGCGTGCGAAGCCACTGCGCCGCAGTTTGTCGATCCGGGCCTGCGTGAAGTACTGATAGCGATCCCGCAGATCTTCCGGCATCGGGATGTACTCGATCGCCGGATCGCGCCCGAGCGCCGCGAAGACCGCCCGCGCCAGGTCGGCAAAGGTGCGGGCCCGACCCGTCCCGACGTTATAGAGCCCGTTCGGCGCCTGCGCCGAGACCTCTCGCTCGAGCAGGTGCAGCGTGGCCGCCACGGCGTCTTCGACGTAGACGAAATCGCGCCGCTGCCCGCCGTCGGCATAGCCTTCCCGATAGGACTTGAAGAGCTTCACCCGACCGGTCTGCCGGATCTGGTGATACGCGTGAAAGACGACCGAGGCCATCCGGCCTTTGTGGGCCTCCCGCGGCCCGTACACGTTGAAGTATTTCACCCCCGCCCACCGGGGCGGCGTGTGGACCTGCTCGAGCGCCCACAGGTCGAACCGGTGCTTCGACTCGCCGTACAGGTTGAGGGGCTTCAGCGCCCCGGGATCGGCCTCGTCATCGTATCCCTGCGAGCCGTCCCCGTACGTGGCGGCGCTCGAAGCGTAAACGAAGGGGACGCCCGTCCGCGTACACCACTGCCACAGCATCCGCGTGTACTCCGTGTTCACGGCCATGACGTAGTCGCGGTCCCGCACGGTGGTGTCGCTGCAGGCCCCCTGGTGAATCACCGCCTGGACCGCGACCCCCGTCTTTTCCAGCCACTGCCGCAGATCGTCCCGGTGCACGTACGCATCGATCGTGAGCTCGTGAAAGGTGCGCCTGTCTCGGGGGACCTCGCGGAAGGAATCGACCCCGACGATATCCGATCGCCCGCGGGCATTCAGCGCGGCGATCACGTTCGACCCGATGAAGCCGGCGGCGCCGGTCACGACGACCATGGCCCGCGTCTCCTCCTTCAGAAGCCGGGGACTGCGACGGTTCCCGGCCCCCCTTTTTTCGGGGTCAACGTATACTGGAGGACCGTGATGCTCAGGACCTCGGGGGCGTCGGCCCCGGCCTCCGGCAGATACCGCACGTACACCCGCTGCCCGGCCTCCAGCGCATCCACCGTTGCGAGGCCGGGTCCGCGGACCGAGGTGAAGGGGGCCAGGCGGAACAACCGGGTCTCGGCCTCGGGTGCGGGCGCGACGGCGACCCGTCCCTGCTCCCGGTCAATCCGGACGATGCGCCCCCGCAGCTCGCCCACCCGCCCGGGCGCGGCCGGCGCCCCTGCACAGGCTGCCGACATGCAACTCAGCACCACGAAGACTGTCAGCCGCGTGCACCCCACGCCGACCCCCATGATCCTCCGTCGCCCTCGATTGTGGGGCGCATACGATCCTGGTATCATCGCCTCATGCTAGCAGCCGAGACCCTCTCCGTCCAGTTCTTCAGCGCCGCCGCCCGTTTTCAGGACCAGGGCGCCCTGCAGATCAAGCGCGAGGGGCGCTACGTCTGCTGGACGTACGGGGAGGTGGCGGACCAGGCCCAGCGCCTGGCGACGCACCTCGGCCGGATTCCCGTTGCCCCTGGTGATCGCGTCGCCCTCCTCGCGGAGAACCGGCCGGAGTGGTGCATCGCCTATCTGGGCATCGTGGCCGCGGGGGCCACCGCGGTCCCCCTCGACGCGCAACTCACCGCGCCGGAGGTCGAAACGCTCCTGCGCCACTGCGAGAGCCGGGTCGTGATCGTTTCGCAGGCGCAACTGGCCAAGATGCAGTCCCTGACCGCCCGCCTCCCCTCCCCGCCGGTACTCATCCTGCTCGACGAGGACGCGCCTCCGGGAATCTTTACTCTCGCCGAGATCGTCGAAAAGACGGAGAAGGCCGCATTGCCCTCGTGCGCGCCGGACCACCTGGCCTCGATCCTGTACACCTCGGGGACGACGGGATCCCCGAAAGGCGTCATGCTGACCCACGGCAATTTCGTGGCGAACAGCGCCGCCATGAGGGGGCTCAACCTCTGCGGACCCGACGACAACCTGCTGGCCGTGTTGCCGCTCCACCACGTCTACCCCTTCATGATCACGTGTCTGCTCCCGCTCCTCTGCGGGGCGCGGATCACGTTCCTCCAGAGCCTCAAACCCCCCGACCTGATCGCGTGCATGTCCGAGACCGGCGTGACGATCCTCGTCGGGGTCCCGCAGCTCCTGGCGCTGCTCCACCGCGGGATCTTCCAGCACGCGCAGCGGATGCCCTGGCCGGTCAGGGTGGTGTTCGACCTCTTGCTCGGCCTCGCCGGAGCGGCGCGCACATACCTGAAGCGAAATCCGGGCCGTCTCTTCTTCGCCCGGGTTCATCGCCGCTTCGGGGGGCGGCTCCGCCTCCTGACGTCCGGCGGGGCCAAGCTCGATCCGGCGGTCGCGCGCAATCTCTATCGTCTGGGCTTCGCCGTCGTCGAGGGATACGGCCTCACCGAGACTGCGCCCGTCGTCACCTCTACGTCGCCGGTGGAGCCCCGGTTCGCGTCGGTCGGGACGCCCCTGCCCGGCGTCCGGGTCCGGATCGCGGATCCGGACGCGGACGGCGTCGGCGAGGTCGCCATCCAGGGTCCCAACGTGATGCGCGGCTACTTCCGCGACCCCGCCGAGACCGCCCGGAGCTTCCGGGATGGCTGGTTCCTGTCGGGGGACCTCGGCTACCTCGACGCCGACGGGTTTCTCCACATCACCGGCCGGCGCAAAGAGGTCATCGTCCTGCCGACGGGAAAGAACGTCTACCCCGAGGAGGTCGAGAGCCACTTCCTGCGGAGTCCCTACATCAAGGAGATCTGCCTGGTGGAGGAGGGGGGCGGGCCGCGCACCGAGGGGCTGACCGCCCTCGTGGTCCCCAACTTCGACCACCTGCGGGCCCAGCGGATCGCCAACGCCGAGGACATGATCCGCTGGGAGATGGAAAACCTCACGCGGGAGCTCCCGGCCTACAAGCGCCCCACCCGCCTGCGCGTCGTGAAGGAGCCGTTTCCGCGGACCCGCTTGGGCAAGATCCAGCGCCACCTGGTCCGTGCGTGGGTCCTCGCGGAGACACCCGCGCAGGCGGTCGCGGCCGAGGGACTGCCCCCGTCGCCCGCGGACCAGGCGCTTTGGGAGAGCCCCGTCACCCGGAAGATCCTCGCAGCCCTTCCCGCCCTCAGCCGCAAGAAGCGCGGCATTCTCCTCGACGACAACCTGGAGCTGGACCTGGGGCTCGACTCCCTCGCCAGAATCGAGCTGCTGGTGACCCTGGAAGAGCTCTTCGGCATCGACCTGCCGGCGGACAGCGGCTCCGCCCTCTTCACGGTGCGAGACGTGGTGCGCACGGTGGAGGAGCGCCTCGGCGCACGCGACGCCACCATCGCGCCGGAGCCCACGACCCGGCGCCCCTCCTGGAGCGAGATCCTCGCGGGAGAGCCGCCCGCAGCCGTCCGAGCCGAGATCGCGGCCGGGAAGACGCGCTGGGCCACCGTCGTCTCGTTCCTCTCCTACTGGCTCCTGCGCATCCTCTTTCGCCTCTGCTGTCGTTTTCGCGTCCACGGCCTCGAGCGCGTGCCCGATGGGGGCCCCTATCTCATCACCCCGAACCATTTCAGCTACATCGACGCCTTCGCCGTCGGCACCGCCCTCCCCTTTCGCCTGGTCCGCCACCTCCACTTCCTCGGGTTTCAGCAATTCTTCCAGCAACCCGTGACGGCTATGTTCGGGCGCGCGTTCCGGGTGATCCAGGTGGATGCCGAGGCGTACCTGTTCCAGGCGCTCAGGGCAGCGGCCCATGTCCTGCGGCAGGGCGAGATCCTCTGCATCTTTCCGGAGGGGGCCCGAAGCGTCGACGGCGAGATCAAGCCCTTCAAAAAGGGGGCGGCCATCCTCGCCACGGAGATGCGTCTTCCCCTCCTTCCGGTGCGGATCGCCGGCTCGTTCGAAGTCTGGCCCCGTCACCGCTCTTTTCCGCGGCCCCATCCCCTGACGGTCACCTTCGGCCAGCCGGTGACGGTGGAGGAACTCCTCGCCGAGGCACCGGTCCCACCCGACGCGGATTTGTACACGATCATTGCCGCGCGCCTCCGGGACCGCGTCGCCGCCCTGGCCCCGTGACGGCCCTTTCGCTTGGCAGCTCACGCGCCGTGGTGTATTCTAGGGGCCACATCTCGGACCGGAGAGGTGACCGGTGATCCATCGGGATCGGATGCGGGATCACGTACTCACGCTCATCCGCATCGACAGTCCATCCCGGCATGAGCGAGAGCTGGCGATGCATCTCGAGGCGGCGCTGAAGCGCCTAGGCGTCGAGGTTCGCTTCGATGCGGCGGGTCGGATCGTCGGCGGCACGGTCGGCAATTTCATTGCCCGTCTTCCCGGAACCCGATCCGGGGCGCCACCGTTCCTCCTCTGCGCCCACATGGATACGGTGGGCTCCGACGTCGGGATCACACCGCGGGTCGACGGCGACGTCATCACCAGCGACGGCTCCACGATCCTGGGCGCCGACGACAAGAGCGGCATCGCCATCATCTGCGAGGTCCTCCGGGTCCTCCGCGAAGAGGCCATTCCGCACGGGCCGCTGGAGATCGTCTTCACGATCTGCGAAGAGATCGGACTGTTGGGGGCGAGGAGTCTGGAGGCGACAGAGCTTCAGGCCCGCGCCGGGCTCGTGCTGGACAGCAGCAATCCTGATCACCTGATCACCCGCGCGCCGGCCGCCGACCGGTTGCAGTTCACCGTCCGCGGCCTCGAGGCCCATGCCGGGGTCTGCCCGGAGAAGGGGATCAGCGCCATCCGGATCGTCAGCGAGGCGATCGCGGCCATGCGGCTCGGCCGCCTGGACGAGGAGACCACCGCCAACATCGGCACGATCGCGGGCGGCACCGCCGTCAATATCGTCCCCAACGCTGTCACAGTCCACGGCGAGGCACGGAGCCACGACGAGGGCAAACTCCGCGCCCAGACCGACCACATGGTCCGCTGCTTCGAGGAGGCGGCCGCCCGACACGCGGTGACCCTCGACGGCACGACGCACCGGGGCCACGTGACCTGTGCGGTCAATCGGGATTACGACCGCCTCTTCGTCCCCGAGGAGGCGCCCATAGTCCAGTTGGTGCGCAGGGCCGCCCGCACCCTCGGACGGGAGATCACCCTCAGACGATCCGGCGGCGCGTCGGACGCAAACATTCTCTTCGCCAAGGGGATCGAGGTGGCCAACCTGGGTACCGGACAGCGCGAGGTCCACACGGTCCGCGAGCACCTGGTCCTCAGCGACATGGTCCGATCCGCAGAGCTGGTCCTGCAGACGCTCCGGTTGCACGCCGACGGACTCTCCCGGGAGCCCGAGGCAGAGGGGAGGCGGGTCCCATGTACACGGTGAGGAGCATCATGAAGAGCCCCGTGATCAGCATCGAAGCCGACAAGTCGGTGGCAGAGGCGCTGCATCGCATGCAGGAGAAAGGGATCTCGAGCATCCTCGTCACCCCGGTGGCGCCCGGGGCCCCACGGGGGATCATGACCAAGCGGGACGTCATCTCCAAGGTGGTCTCCCAAGGCAAGGACCCCCAGAAACTGAAGGTCCAGGACATCATGACTCCGGGCCTGCTGATCACCGTTCCCGCCGACTGCCCCCTGCGAGAGGCGGCCGCCTTGATGATGGAGAAGGACATTCGCCGGGTCCTGGTGACTCGAGGAGGCGAGATCATCGGCATCCTAAGCGACACCGACATTTTCCGGGCCGTGGAGGAGTCGGGCTGGGGGGCGGATTACTGAGGTCTCTTCTGCATGATCTCCACGAAGGCTGCCAAGATGTCAGTCTTGGTGATGATCCCCACCAGGAGGTCCCCCTGGACCACCGGAAGTCCTCCGATGCGCCGTTCGAGGAGCAAGCGAGCGGCATCGGTGATGGAAGTCTCGGGGGTGACCGTCAAGACCCGCTTCGTCATGATCTTACCCACCGAGACCTTCTCGAGGGCGTCAAAGGGGTCTTGCTCTTTGTTGTCCGCCGTCACCGCCGATGGAAAGACCAGACGGATATCCCGGTCCGTTACGATGCCGACGAGTTTTCCGTCCTCCACCACCGGCAGGTGTCGGATCTGTCGCTCCCCGAGCAGCTTCAGGGCGGTCCGCACACTATCCGAGGGGCGGACCAGGACCACCGCCGTCCTCATCCGCTCGGCCACCTGCATCTCGCTCCCCTCGCATCGGTGCGCTGGTACACTCCGCCGGGAACCGCCCTCAACGCCATTTTTCCAGCCTAAGATAACGCCCCGTCGCAGAAGAGTCAAGGTGACTCCATCCGCTTTCAGGCCTTGCGCCCATTCCTGTGATCCGGTATGTTCGGTGAGGGTCGCGTGGATGTCCAGCATCAACGGATCCTGGAGTCTCTCATCTCGGCGACTGGCGGGAGCAGTGTAGTTTCATCCGGATATCGAGTTCACGCCCAAGCTGATCGCGACCAAGCGCACGGCCATGCAGAGAGACGATGTGCACCCGGTCTCTGTCCGCACCCGATGGGCCGCCGGGCCTTCCGGCCAGCGGTACATTCTGGTGAACCTCTGGGATCTGGCCGAGCTGAGCCGGGAAGACCAGGCGATGTGGGCGCGGCACGAGATACGGGAGCTCAGGGAGGATGCTGCGTGAACCCCTGCTCGCCTCGTCGGAGGGAGCGCGTCTCGACGGGGTGCTGGACCTGCCGGGTCGCGGACGGTGGCCCTGCGTGATCGCCGCCCACGGGCTGTTCAGCACCAAGGCGAGCGAGAAGTACCTCAGCCTGGCCGCCCATCTCACCGAGGCCGGCTTCGCCTGCGCCCGCTTTGACTTCCGAGGGTGCGGGCAGAGCGGCGGCACGATTGCGGAGACGACGGTCGCCGGCCGGATCGCCGATCTCAAGGCGGTGCTCACGCGGCTGCAGGAGCACGAGGCGACCAACGGGCAGTTTTTCCTCGTCGGGAGCAGCCTCGGCGGGTACGTCGCCCTTTTCGTCGCGGAGGAGAGCCCGCAGGTGATCGCGACCGCGGTCTGGGCCACGCCGGCCCACCTGCGCGATCTGACGGCGCGAGAAGAGGCACTTGCGGCGCACGGGCTGGGGCTCCCGTTCTTTCGGGAGCTGGCGCGGGGGACCTACGCCGAAGCGCCGGCCGGCGTCGCCCGATGCCTGATCATCCACGGCGAGCGGGACGAGCTGGTCCCCCCCGCGCACGCCTGCGTGCTTTACACGCGGGCCAAGGAACCGAAGGCCCTGGAGATCGTTCCCGGCGCAGACCACCGCCTGAGCAACCCGGAAGATCGGGCGCGGGCCATCCGTCTGACCGGTGCATGGTACAAGAGGCATCTGTGATCGACACCGCCCAGATCCGCAGCATTCTCGCGAGCCGCCAGCGGCGGATGCTCTCCGCCGAGGGCAGACGGCGGGCCGCGGTGCTGGTCCCCCTGTACGAGGAGCGGGGAGAGTACCAGATCCTCCTCATCAAGCGGGCCGAACAGGTGCAGACGCACCAGGGGCAGATCGCATTTCCCGGCGGGACGTGGCGTCCGGAGGACCCGAATCATACCGCGACGGCGCTTCGAGAGGCCCACGAGGAGATCGGCCTCCGTCGCGAGGACATCGAGCTGCTCGGGGAGCTGGACGACACCGCCACGGCCACGTCCAGGTTCCTCATCACGCCCGTCGTAGGGGTGATCCCCTCCCCCTATCCGTTCCAGATCGACGCCCGGGAGATCGCCGCGGTCCTCTCCCTGCCCCTGAAGACCCTGCAGGAGCCGAACGCTTTTCACGAGGAGACCTGGGATCGGGAGGACGGCCCCGTCCGGGTTTTGGTGCGCCGGGAAGGGCCCCATATCATCTGGGGGGCGACCGCCCGGATCCTGCACCACTTCGGCAACATCCTCTTTGCCGCACCGGCGGGGAGGTGACGGG